>NZ_LLYW01000049.1 GCF_001484195.1 Thermococcus celericrescens | reverse complement strand
GCCCCCACGAGACCGCCTATTATGGACTGGGTCGTTGAGATAGGCCTTCCCCAGAGGCTTGCGAGGGTTACGGCAGAGGCCGCGCTGAAGAGGACGAGACCGACCTCACCCGCGGACATGCCCTCGGCGAGCCCGGAAACCGTTCCGGAAACGCCAGAACCTCCAAGAAAAACGCCCAGAGTTGTGAATACCCCTATGAGGAGCACGGCTCTTTTGAAGCCGAGCACGCCCGAGCCAACAGCGGTTCCAACGGCCTTTGCACTGTCGTTTGCGCCTATCGCCCACGCCATGAAGAGCGCCGTTATCATCGTCATCACTATATTCTATTTGTTGGCCCATAATCTATATAGTCTATGTAGTGCGGAAGTGAGCACTTAAAAGGGTTTCGCCCCGTATTGCCTCATGCCCTCCTGAGGAGCACCGAGAGATAGCCGTAGATGTGGAGAGTAAGGTAAAACACCGCCCAGAACCAGATTATAAGGGGAAACAGGAGCGCGTTTATCAGCCTTCCACCCTCGAAGAGGGTAGGCAGGAGCATCGTGAAGGTCTCGAAGAACCACCCGAGGGCGAAGAGTTCAAACTGACCTGTGATAAGGAGAAGCGGCGGGACGATCACATCGAAAAACGCCACGACGTCCGAAAGGAGCAGAAAAGTCAAGTCCTTCGTGAATCCTCCCCCAAGGTTCTTTAAGTCTCCAAGGAACCAGCGCTTCCTCTGGCGCCAGAGGACGGCAAGGCTCTTCGGCATTTTTGTCCACACCCTCGCGCGAGGGGCGTAGACGACTTTTCCAAACTCTTTAACAGCCTTCGTCGTGGCGTAGTCCTCAACAATGTCCTCGACGAAGCCGCCGATCCTCTCAATGGCCTCCCTGCGGAAGGCCGCTATCGGACCGGGAGCGAGGCTCAGGTCGTCCAGCTCTTTCGCCCTGCGGAACATCGCTATCCTGAGGTGCTCCGCGTCCTGCGCCATCTCAAGGAAAGAGCCTCCTGCGACGCGAACCTGGCCGCCGACTCCGAGGACTTCATCGGAGTGGAAGCGCCTCACCAGCTCCTTAACTGCATCGGGTTCGAGATAGCTGTCGGCGTCGGTCGTTACTATGACCTCGCCGGAAGCCTTCGAGAGGCCGAAGTTCAGGGCCCTGGCTTTTCCACCGTGCTCCATCCGATATACCTTCAGCATGGGACTCTTGACCGAGGAGGCAACCTCAAAGGTGTTATCCTCACTCCCATCGTCGACCACTATGACCTCAAAGTCCGGGTAATCTTGAGCGAGCGCTGATCTGACGGCCTTGAGAACGTGCTCCCCCTCATTGTAAGCCGGGATGAGTATCGAGACCTTAGGCAGCCATTGTCCGGTTCGATACTCCGTGAAAAGGTGGAGTAGGTAATTAACGAAGAAGTATCCATCCCAGAGGAAGATGACAGCAAGACATAGGAGGAGCGGGTTCATGACGGATGAATCGAGCGAAGGCTTTTAACTTTTCTCACTCCACGGGATGGCTGACATTTTTCTGATCTGACCTCCTCTCCGCCCTGAAGGACGAGGCTTGAGGAGAAAAATGTCAGGGCAATGGGAGGACGTGGTCGTGGTACACAACAATTCCACTGTCAGTTATCTTGTACGGCCGGATGGTGCCATCAAAGGCGCTACCGCGGAACTTTGTTATCCTGATGCCGCGGGCGAGCTTTCCCTGCATCTCAAACATCTTGAGCTCAATAACCCCGTTGACCAGGTACTCCTCAACATCCGTCCTCTGAAGTTCCGATGTCAGGATTACGGTGGTTTTTAACCTCCCCACCGCTTTGACAAAAGTAAGAAACGACCTCCTGTACTCGATATCATCTTTCGTAGCCACCTTGAGCATGGTTATAGGATCAATGACAACCCTGTGGTAGTATCTCTGTTTGAACTGTTCCTTTATGGCAGTCAGCATCTTGTCCATGCCCTCCGCAAAGGACTCGAAGAAGTTTTCCATGAGAACGTACCTCTCCGCGGTTGGAGTGGCGTCTATTATTGTAAAGTGAAGGTCGGCGAGGTTAAAGCCAAACTTCATCATATCCATCTTAAGGTTCTCAGCGGGTTCTTCCAATGTAACATACAGTACGTTTTCACCGTTATCTACCCCCGCCATTGCAAAGTGCATCGCAAGGGTGGTCTTGCCGGTACCAGGGGCCCCCTTAATAAGGTACGTTCTGCCCGGGATAAGACCCCCGTTCAGCATGAAGTCCAATCCAGGAATTCCCGTGGAAACCCGCCCATCCATGGTTCCCGTTCCCCTAATTATGTTGTGGCGGAAAGGTATATAAGAATCTTTCGAGACTGTCCAAAAAATTTCCTGCGTAACCTTAAAGTACCATTAAAACCCTAAAATAATCCGTGATCATCATGAAGGAGGAGAAGGAATTCCGGCTTGTGCTGGAGGGAGGAAACCTCGAGATAGTTGACTGTAAGACGCAGGAGACCGTGTGCAGCTTCACCATTGACGAGCTGGCGGAGATGATCGAGTTCCGTTATGCAACCCCTTGGAATAAGAGCAAAGACATTCTGGAAAAGCTGACATACGTTCTGAGGGACATCGAGTATGCATATAAATCTTCCAAGGATGTATCCCCCAGTAAAGAGGACATCATGCGGGAGGTAAAGCTGAGGATGCACGGATCGCGGACGGATAAATTTTAGAGGATGCACCTTTTATTTTTCATGGGTGAATACATGAAGAACAAGCTTGTCGTCATCACAGGAGGAGCGGGCTTCATAGGCTCCCACATCGCCTGGGAGCTTGTCAGGGACAATGAGGTGGTTATACTAGACAACCTCTACACCGGGAAGGAGGAGAACGTGCCCCCGGGTGCGAAGCTTGTGAAGGCCGATATCCGGGATTACAGCGCCGTTGCGGAACTGATAAGCCACGCGGACTACATCTTTCACGAGGCGGCCCAGGTGAGCGTCGTCGAGAGCGTCAGAGACCCGGTTTTCACGGAGGAAGTTAACGTTATGGGCACCCTGAACATTTTAAAGGCACTCTTGGAGGGGCACGGGAAGCTGATTTTCGCGTCCTCCGCAGCGGTCTACGGGGACAACCCGAACCTGCCCCTGAGGGAGACTGAGAGGCCGAAACCCCTTTCACCGTACGGCGTGACCAAGGCGACCGCCGAGGAGTATCTCCGGGTTTTTCACGAGCTGTACGGCCTGCCAGTCGTTGCGCTGCGCTACTTCAACGTCTTCGGACCGAGGCAGAGCGCCAACCAGTACGCGGGCGTTATAAGCATCTTCATCAACCGCGCCCTGAAGAACGAGCCGCTCGTTATCTTCGGAGACGGCAAACAGACGAGGGACTTCATTTACGTGAAGGACGTCGTTAAGGCGAATATACTCGCCGCCGAGAGCCGGAGGAGCAACGGGCGGGTGTTCAACGTTGCAACCGGAAAGCAGACAACCATCCTCGAGCTGGCGATGAAGGTAATCGAGATAACCGGCGCCAACAGCTCCGTACTCTTCGACAAGCCCAGACCGGGTGACATAAGGCACAGTCTAGCGGATATAAGCGGGATTAGGAGTCTTGGCTTCGAGCCGGAGTGGAGCCTTGAGGAAGGGCTGAAGAAAACGGTGGAGTGGTACTCTAAGAACCACCCTGTGGGGGAGTGACATTTTTCTTTTGCAAGCCTCGCCCTTCAGGGCGGGGACAAGCACTACCCAACAAGCCATTAAGCAGGAAAGCAACACTCTTTTAAAGCCTAAGAGTCATACTATACTTCGAGATGAAGCGCTCGGTAACGGTCAAACTCCAGCCGAGCAAGGAGCAGGAAAACCCTCTTCGAGTTAGCTCACGCTTCGGCAGTAATCTGGAACAAGCTGAACTACCAGCGTTTAAAACAATTCAAAGAATTCGGCAGGATTGATTTTAACGGGACGGAAAAGGAAGCCTATCACGAGTTCAAAAACTGGATTGGCGGCTCAACAGTCCAGCAATTGGCCAGAAAGAACGCCGAAAGCTGGCGTTCCTTCTTCCAACTCAACAAGAAGAAGAAAAACGGAGAATTGCCGGAGTGGTTCAGGCCGAAACCTCCGGGATTCGTCAGGAAAGAGAACGGAAAGAAACTGTTCATTATCCCACTCCGAAACGACCAGTATCGAATTGATGGGAACGGCATCGAGTTGAGACGTCTCGGGAAGTTCGGGAGGCTGAGGATTCAATTCAAGGGGAAAATTTACCTCAGGGGCAAGCAGGGAAGGTTAGAGATAACTTACGACGAGGTAAAGCGAAAATGGTATGCTCACATCAGCATCACAGTGAAAGAAAAACTAATCAATGAGGAATGGGTTGAAGTTCCAAGACAATCCTTAGGAAGTCTCTCAGCGGGAATTGATTTAGGAGTGAACAACTTAATGGCCGTTTACGTTGAGAACGGCGAAAGCTTCCTCGTGAACGGCAGGCCATTAAAGTCAATAGCCTTTTACTGGCGGAGGAGAATAGCCGATTATCAGTCCAAACTCAACAAGAGTGGTGCAAAGAAGAGTAAGAAGCTCAAAAGAATGCACGAGAAGGCTAAACTTCAGGCAAAGCATTACATTGACACTGTTGTGAGACAGACCGTCGAGAGGCTTTATCAGTTAGGCGTTAGCAGGATTGTGGTTGGTTATCCAAAGGGCATTAGCAGGAACCCTGATAAGGGCAGAAGGCAGAATTTCCTCCTCTCCCACGTCTGGCGGTTTAATACTGTCATTAAACGCTTGAAGGAAGTTGCTGAGGAGTATGGTATCCAGGTTTTGGTTGTTGATGAGGCTTTTACCTCTCAGCTTTGCCCTCTCTGTGGCCAGCGACACACTAACGGGAGGATTTTCAGGGGTTTGTTTAAGTGTCGCAGAGAGGGCGTTGTTATGAACGCTGACCTTGTTGGTGCTTTCAATATCTTGAAGAAGGTTGTGGAAACCATAACCCCGAGCCTCTCGGCTTTAGCGGGGGGTAGGGGTAATTGGGGCGAGACCATCCCAGAGGGGTTCTCCGAACCCTCTTCAAAGAGGGTGGTGAGGATTACCCCTCAAACCTCCCCGTCCTTGAGTTAGGGGGTTTCCTCGACGGAAACCCATCCTCTAGGGCGAGGAGGAGGTCATCAACTCCCGGATTCTTTTTTCAAGCAGATTTTGCTCGTATCTTTCAATCATAGAGGATGTTAAATTGAGCCCCACCAAACTCCATTTGTCATTGAAATAGGGAGTTACGGAAAGGGTTTTCTGTGAAATCTGCTGGGAAGGCAATTCAGGGGGGATCGTGGGGAGAGAGGCAATGTTAACAGATTTCGGGCTGGAGACTGTTATGGAAGATGTTGCTTGGGGAGGTTGAGGGTTAAAGGTAAGGTGATAGTAGAAATTCCCCAGATCCCATGTGGGCTCTGGATTAACGTACTTCCTAACGAAGAGGTAATCAATCAACAGGGGGCCCCCGCTATACTGGCCAAATCCAACTGAACCATACTGGCCTGGGAGAACGTTGTAATAGGCCATTGAATTCCCGTTCTGATAAATGGCAATGGCATCCCCGAGGGAGAACATATCAATAAAACTCCACCGCCCCACAGTGTATCGTGAACCGGAAATTCCGTAGTTCCAGGACACACTGTTTTTATCTAGCTGTGGAGAGTTGACGTTGAACTGAGCCTCTCCGTTCAGAGGAATCCGAGTGAACCAGTAAGCGTTACCAATTCCCTCACCATACCCTTCTCCAGACGGCAGTATCCAGGGAAGGAAAAAAGAACCCAGGGAAATCTGAATGTCTCCAAACAGAGATGAGATAACATCATAGGGATTCGTCATATCATCCGGCCCCAGAGAGACTACAGCTTCGACATGGTATGGTGCAGGGAATTGACGCTTTGTCCAAATCCACTGCCCCGGATAGAGTGACAGAACGCCGTTTGAAGGAGGGGAAACACCACCCCGGGAATTCCAATTGGAGATGTCGTTAAAGTCATCGTAAAGCAGGAAAACTTTGTCTGGATCGTTGTGATCAACGCACGGGTTTCCGGAGCCGCCGTAGTTGATGTATATCTCCGTCCGGGAATTAGCAGGAATGTTGGTCACATTCAGCCAGAACCACGCCGATGAGCCTTGCGAATTAGCCTCTTGACTCTCTATCCAGTAATACAAACAATCTCCCGAGGCGTTAGTGAAATAGACAGTGTCCCAGTTGAAGTTGGGATCTGAAATCCCGAGCCCAACAGGAATCGTATACCAATTCAGCGGAACATTGCTTCCAGTTATAATCATGGCCTGGGAATATTTTTCGTCATAGGTACCCAATCCGACCTTTTGAAGATCCACAAAGATTGGTTTACCCGCATCGTAGGCATAATCCCTTGAGAGCACAACCACTCTGGTTTTTGACACATCAACCCAAGAGGCGGACACCTGTGATACGCTGACGTTAAATGCAGTTCCCCCGGGAAGACCCCCCCGCGGCACAACAAACGTACCATCAGAAATACGCTGGCCGGAGGAATTATACAGCACAACCGTAACTTCAGAGCCCTCTGGCAGATCCCCCCCAAGAATCAACTCCACATGTACCACATCACCCAGCGGGTTATACGGATTGTATCTCCCGTTAGTGGTCCAGAGGGCGTACCTTCCCTCACGGACAGGACTCACGAGGTAGTTTGAGCCAGCCCCAATCTCCTGAGCGCTGATGTTAATCCCAGGCACGGCTAATCCAAACGTTCCGAGAATTATGATTAAAACCAGCGCAGTTGAAGCCGTTCTGATCCTTGTTAGCATCTTAAAAACAGCTATGGACGGAAAAGTTTAAAATATTATCCCCCGGGTTTCGGTTTCCACCCTGAAAAGGAGGAAGAAAGAATCTCAATCACTTCCTTACGCTGAAGCTCATGGCCTGCCTCTGCTGAAGCTCCTGCACCTTCTGGGCGAGCTCTCCCAGCTGCCCCTCCAGCTTTCTGAGAGCCTCCTGGGTCTTGGCTATCGCCTCGTCGTACTCCCTGATGCGCGCGTCCAGATACACTATCGCGTCATCGAGGTTCTTCTCGATGGCGTAGCCGGCGCCGACGCTGACTATCGCGTTCTCCTTGTCGTCTATGTGAGCCTTCAGGAAGGAGCCAGCCCCGATTGGCACCAGTATCTCCGGCTTCTCCTCTTCGACCTTCTTGAGTTCCTCCAGCGTCTCCTTAACCGCCTGGAACTCGTTCCTCCCCAGTGTGAGCAGTTCAAGGTTCTGGGCCAGGAGCTGCGCCTGGGCCTGAAGGAGCTGGTACTCGTAAGCGAGCCTTTCAAGCTGCTCGTTCATCTCGGCCATTTCACACCACCGGGGAGACTACGCGGGGAGGCTTTTAAGGTTTAGGTCAGATTTACTTTTTCCTGAAGAGCAGGAACCATTCGATGACCCTAACGTGCAACATGGGAGACACCCAACGGGGGTGGTGATGCCCTGTAGTTCGGCCCCCCGTAAAAATTGCTGAGAGCTAAAAATTTTCAAACATTTCCTTGTTCAAACAGCAAATTTTGGAAAGTTTCACAACAGAACTTGTCGTTCTGCCGGGCAAGGGTTTTAACGTCCGCCCCCAAACCCCTCCGGTGGTTGTGATGCTCAGGGCGGTCTTCTTCGATTTCGTGGGCACGCTCATAACGAAGGAGGGCGAAAACGTTACCCATCAGAACATCATGAGGGAGGTCCTCAGAAAGGCCGGGAGGGAAGACCTCGACTACGTGAGGCTCTGGGAGGAGTATGAAGCCGAAAGCTCCGCCATGTTCAAGGAGCTCGCCGGCAAGCCCTACGTCAAAATCCGGGACGTTGATACCGAGGCCATGCGGAAGGTGGCCGAGCACTACGGCTTTTCGGCTCCCGACGACTTCTGGGAGATAAGCATCGCCATGCACGAGCGCTTCGGAGAGCTCTTCCCCGATGCAGTTGAAACGATTAAGGCTCTCAAAGACCTCGGCCTCCACGTCGGAATCATAACAGACTCAGACAACGACTACATCGAGGCCCACCTTAAGGCCCTCGGAATCTACGACCTATTCGACTCCATAACAACCAGCGAGGATGCCGGCTTCTACAAGCCCCACGAGGGGCCCTTCAGGCTCGCGCTTGAAAGGGCCGACGTTGAAGCGGGCGAAGCCCTCTACGTCGGCGACAACCCCGCCAAAGACTGTGTTGGGGCGAAAAACGTTGGAATGTCCAGCGTCCTCCTCGACCCGAATGGGGCAAAGAGAGAACTGTGGGGCAACTGCGACTTCGTGGTTTCAAAGCTGAGCGAGGTCGTTGAAATCGTGAAGGGCCTGATGGAAAAATGAGGGGTCCGCAACGGGGTCTTCTCCATGTGTGTTTTTGTGTGCTCACGTAGAGTTTCATTCCCCGAGATTCCGCGGGTGCCCGGACTTAGACCGCCTCGCCCACTCTCCTTCTCTTTCAGCATACTACGGCGGAACGGGTCGCCCGAACACCCGCAGGGTTCAGCCAGTCCTCCACCTCACCTTGCTCACAGACTTCACCGGGCGGGCATCACGACCAAAAACCATTTAAGTAATCAGGTATTTAAGTATTTTGGTGAATACAATGGGCGTCATAACCGTGAAAATCCCAGACGAGTTAGAAGTCAAATTCCGAAAGAAAATCCTCGATGTTTACGGCGTCAAAAAAGGAGCCCTCGGAATGGCCATAACGGAGGCTATTGAGTTATGGCTCG
>NZ_LLYW01000048.1 GCF_001484195.1 Thermococcus celericrescens | reverse complement strand
GACAGCTCGGCGGCGAACTCGTCCGGCGAGAGAGGGGGGGAGCCGGAGTACGACGGGAAAATCAAGGAACCCGTATTTCCCGGCATCCTTCGTCTCAACCACAACAGGGTAATCCCTCGCCTCCGCCAGAATCCCGGCGACCCTATCGACGGGGGGTTCTCGCAGAAGAACCGCGTCCTCTGGCAGGAGTTCGTCCAGCTCGATCCCCCGCAGGTTCTCCACGAGCGTATCCAGGCCGAGGGAGAGAACGTCCTCAGGCAGTATTGCCTGCGGTTCAAATTCCGGGCCATTTCCTGCTTTCTCGGAGGTTATCCTGCGGTAGAGGTCCTCGCTCACCAGGGTGAACTGGTAGACCCTATCGACACCCTCAAGGTACAGCACACCGTTCGAGAGCAGGCGGAGGCCGAGCCTCGAGAGGGATGCGCCCAGAGATGACTCACTCCGCGTTGTTATCGCCGCCTTCCCCCCGGTTTCCTCGATCCCCCTGCTCACGAGGCGATAGTCGCTGGGGAACAGACCCTTCGCGCTGAAGAACTCCTCAAGCGTTTCCTTTGCCTTCTCCTCGCTGACCGCATAGACCTTGATGAACTCGACGCTCCCGGACCGATCCACACCTATCAGCACAACCGCGTCGCGCCTTTCCTTCGGAATCAGTATATCCTCCATACCCATCGCCGGTTCGTTTCTGTTGATTCAAGGGCCAAAAATCGAGAGTGCAGGAAGCTCAGCAGCCCTTCAGCGGTGCCAGTTAGAGACGCTCGTTAGAGGCGCTCTTTAGAGACTCATTGCGCCCAGGAGCTCCCCGGTGTCGAGGTTGACTATCTGCACCTCCCTCTTCCTGGTGTCGAGCAGGGCAACGCTCTTCACTCCGGTGACGTAGCCGCAGACCTCGCCGGGGTTGACGAGTATAGTCCTGCCCACCTCGCGTATCTCGTAGCGGTGGGTGTGGCCGACTATGACAACGTCGTAGAGTCTGCTCCTGGCCAGCGCGCGGACGATGCGCTCGTCGGTGCCGTGTGTCACGGCTATCTTCATTCCGTCGGCCTCGATTTCGAGTATCTCATCGTAGATGTCCAGTGCCTCATAGAGGCCTTTCCTTTCGCCGTCGTTGTTGCCGAAAACACCCCTGAGCGGCGCCCTGAGCTTCTTGAGCTCCCTGGCAACGAACGGGGCGACGTAGTCCCCGGCGTGAATAACCAGCTCAACGTTCCTTCCGTTGAACAGCTCGACCGCCTTCGCGATTGCCGGGAGGTTGTCATGGGTATCGCTCATTATACCTATCAGCATGCTCTCACCTGCGCTGGAATAGGGCGGCGGGGCTTATAGGCTTATCCATGAACCGAGAACTTTAAGAGCATCTGGGGGTAGGGTATATTCGAGAGGGTGATGTCATGTTCACAGGGAGGGCAGTGATACCCGTTAAAATCCTCCGCCCCTTCGGGGACTGGAGCGCCGGAGACGTCGTGCTCGTTGAGGATTGGAAGGCAAAGGAGCTCTGGGAAGCGAAGGTGGTCGAGGTTATAGACGAGACTGATAAGGTAATCGGAGAGATAGACAGGGCCATAGCCGAGGAGAAGAAGAGTGAACCCCTTACGTCCCTCCCGGCCGGGCTGTATGAGAGGGCGGAGTTCTACATGTACTACCTTGAGAACTACGTGAGGCTGAACGCGGGCGAGAGCATAGAGACCATAAACATCAAGCTGACCAAGCTGGCCAACCTGAAGAAGAAGCTTGAGCACCTCAAGCAGATACGATTCAGAAAGATACTCGAGGCGGTGCGGCTGAGGCCCAACAGCCTGGAACTCCTCTCCCGCCTGTCGCCGGAGGAGAGGAGGATATACCTGCAGCTGTCGAAGATACGGAACGAATGGCTCGGTGAGGAGTGATGGACAGGGAGGACATGATAGAGAGGTACGCGCGCTTTCTGAGGGAGTACGTCGACGACGAGGGCAAGGAGGTCTACCTCAACAAACTGAAGGACCTGCTCACGGTGACCCCCAGACGGTCGCTCGCGATAGACTGGACGCACCTCAACTCATTCGACCCGGAACTGGCGGCGGAGCTGATAGAAAACCCTGAGGAAAGTATTCTAGCAGCGGAAGATGCCATTCAGATAGTCCTGAGGGAGCCCCCCATCGAGAAGAAGGAGGAGTTTACCGCCCATGCGAGGTTCTACAACCTCCCCAAGACGCTCCTCGTCAAGGAGCTTGGAAGCGAGCACATAAACAGGCTCATTCAGGTTGACGGAATCATCACACGTGTGAGCGAGGTCAAACCATTCGTTGAAAAGGCGGTATTTGTATGCAAGGACTGCGGCAACGAGATGGTCCGTCTCCAGAGACCCTACGACAACCTCGTTAAGCCGGCCAAGTGCGATGCCTGCGGCTCAAGGAACGTTGACCTCGACGTCGAGAAGAGCCGCTTCATAAACTTCCAGAGCTTCCGCCTTCAGGACAGGCCGGAGAGCCTCAAGGGCGGCCAGATGCCCAGGTTCGTTGATGCAATACTCCTCGACGACCTGGTGGATACCGCCCTGCCGGGCGACCGCGTCCTCGTCACGGGAATACTGCGCGTTATTTTGGAGCAGAAGGACAAGAGGCCCATATTCAAGAAGGTTCTCGAGGTGAACCACATAGAACAGCTCAGCAAGGAGATAGAGGAGCTTGAAATCTCACCTGAGGACGAACAGAAGATACGCGAGCTGGCTAGGAGAAAGGACATCGTCGATGCCATCGTTGACTCCATAGCCCCCGCCATATGGGGCCACAAGACAGTTAAGAAGGGCATAGCGCTCGCTCTCTTCGGCGGCGTGCAGAGAACGCTCCCCGATGGGACGAAGCTCAGGGGAGAGAGCCACGTTCTGCTCGTTGGAGATCCGGGAGTAGCTAAGTGCGTTGATTACAACACCAAGGTTGTTCTGGGAGACGGGAGCCTGAAGAAGATTGGTGAGATTGTTGAAGAGGCCATTGAGAGGGCCAAGGAAGAAGGAACCCTCGGGAAAGTCGACGATGGATTTTACGCCCCAATTGACCTTGAACTATATGCCCTCGACGCGAAAACTCTCAAGGTCAGAAAGGTTAAGGCAAACATCGCCTGGAAGAGGAGCGCTCCCGAGAAGATGTACATGATAAGAACCGCGAGCAGGCGCGAGATTCGTGTAACTCCGACTCACCCGTTCTTCACCTTTGAGGACGGCCAGTTCAAGACGAGAAGAACGGAGGAACTCAGAAAAGGAGACTTCATAGCCGCGCCAGGGAAATGGAACGAGCCAAGGACAATACCCGAGACGGAAGACGAGAACCTCAGAAAACTCCTTGCAGAGTCCGATATTTTCTGGGACAGGGTTGAAGAGATCGAGGAATACAAACCGGAGCATCCGTGGGTCTATGACCTGCAAGTTCCGGAACATCACAACTTCATAGCGAACGACATCTTCGTCCACAACAGTCAAATCCTCCGCTACGTGGCCAATTTAGCGCCGAGGGCGATTTATACGAGTGGTAAGAGCAGCTCCGCAGCCGGTCTCTGCGTCGCTCCGGATTCAATTATCGAGACCAACATGGGCAGGATGGAGATAGGGAGGCTCGTCGAAAAGGTAATCCCCAATGAAGTTGAGGACTACATGACTGTCAACGCGGAAAAGCTTGGATTAACGGTAAAATCCGAAAAAGGGCACGTTAAAGTCCTCAAACTGTGGAAACTTAAGGCTCCAGAGCACCTTGTGAAAATAAAAAGCGAAAACGGCAAGGAGATAGTTGTGACGCCAGAAACAAAGCTCCTAACCCCTGAAGGATGGAAAGAAGCAGTCTCATTGACTAGGAGTGGATTCACTCAGGTCATTACGGAAGCTGGTGTTGAGAAAATCACCGCCAAAGAAATTACCTCCCCCTACGAGTACGTCTACGACCTAACGGTTGAGGGTTCTCACAGCTTCGTAGCCAACGGCTTCGTTGTCCATAACACAGCGGCAGCTGTGCGCGACGAGTTCACTGGCTCGTGGGTTCTGGAAGCGGGTGTTCTCGTTCTCGCCGATGGCGGATTCGCCTGTCTTCACCCGGACTCAAGGGTTCTCGTTGATGGGAAGTACGTTCGCATTGAAGATCTCTTCGAGCTGAACAAATCCTACAAGGCGCTTTCCAACGGTCAAGCTGTGGACATTCAGGAGAAGGAAATGAACGTCGTTGCCCTCGACCTTGGAAGCATGAGAACGAAGACCTCCAAAGCCACGATAATCCGCAGGAAGCCCTGGAAGGGGGAGCTACTCCGGATAAAGCTCCGCTCCGGCAACCAGGTGACCATAACTCCTGACCACCTCCTGATAGACGGCCGGACCCTTGAGTGGAAGGAAGCGGAGAAGTTTGGAAAGGGGGATTTCATCATGGGTGTTGATGAGGGCCTAAATCCGCTCAAGGATGAGATTGTCTCCATCGAGCGCATTCCCTACGATGGCTACGTCTACGACCTCTACGTGCCGGGCGAGCACAACTTCCTGGCGGAGGGAATCATAGTCCACAACTGTATTGACGAGTTCGACAAGATGAGCGACAGGGACAGGAGCGCGATACACGAGGCGCTGGAGCAGCAGAGCTATCATCACGACTTTGAGCTTTTACTAGCTGACGGCAGGAAGGTGAAGATAGGCGAGCTGGTTGACTCGCTCATCGAGGCCAACCGCGATAAAGTAATCCTCGGTAAGGACACCGAGATCCTACCAGTGGACAATATCGAGCTCCTCGCCTATGACCTCGAAAGAAAGGAGATAGTGAAGGTCAAAGCGGACAGAGTGAGCAGACACAAAGCTCCGGAGAGGTTCATAAAGCTGAAGTTTTCAAACGGCAGGGAGATAACCGTAACCCCAGAGCACCCGATAATGGTATGGGAGAACGGCAGGATAGTCGAAAAACCGGCCGAGATGGTTTACCCCCACGATATAGTGCTCGGTGTCGCCCGCTATCCCACTGGACTCCCCCCTGTCGAGGGCAATATGTTCCGCAAACTCCGTGACGCCGAATCCAGACAGGACTATCTTTACTCCATCGGAGTGGTTTCGAAGATAAGACGCTTGCCGGGGTATTTTGAGGTTGTGGAAGCCGAGAGGTACTTCCCGCCAGAGGTCCTTCATGAGCTCCTTAAGGCTGGAAGACTTCTCAAGTTCAAGCCAGAAAGGTACGCCCAGGCAGGTAAGCTCGTTCCGGAGTCCCTGATAAGGCGCACAATAGAGGGCTTAAGAAGGCACGCGGAAACTCTCCTGAAGCTCGCCGAGGAGAAACCGGAGAAGGCCTTTAACTACCTCCCCAAAACCCATTTGGCTGGCCTCTACGGCATGGCTTTCCTGACTCTTAGGAACAAAGTGAAGAGGGGCGATCCAGTTGTCGTTAGCATAGTCCGGGACGAGGTTTACAACAGGGTTAGGGAGATAAATCTGGCAATCAAAAGGGCCGAAGACCTTCTCAGCCGCAATGTGAACTTCCTGAAGGTCAGGGAAGTTAAAACGGTTCCAAACGACCGCTGGGAATGGGTTTACGATGTCACCGTTGAGCCGTACCATCTCTTCGTCTCCCACGGACTGGTTCTCCACAACACGATAAGCATCTCCAAGGCCGGCATCACCGCAACCCTCAACTCCAGAACCACCGTCATAGCCGCCGCCAACCCCAAGTACGGCAGGTTCAACCGCCACAAGAGCCTCCCCGAGCAGCTCGACCTTCCGCCCACACTGCTGAGCCGTTTTGACCTAATCTTCCTGCTCCTCGATGAGCCAGACGAGAAGGTCGACGCGAGCATAGCGGAGCATATCCTCAAGGTGCGCCGCGGCGAGGCTGAGGTCGTGACGCCGAAGATACCCTACGACCTGCTCAAGAAGTACATAGCCTACGCGAGGAAGAACGTCCACCCCGTTCTCAGCAGGGAGGCGATGGATGAGATAAAGCGCTACTACGTCAGGATGAGAAAGGGCTTCAAGCGCTCCGGCGAGGAGGAGGGCGTTCAGCCGATTCCGGTTACGGCGAGGCAGCTGGAGGCCCTCATACGTCTGAGCGAGGCCCACGCGAGGATGAGGCTAAGCGAGACGGTGACGAGGGAGGACGCCAAGGCCGCGATAAAGATAATCGAGGAAATGATACGAAAGATAGCCACCGACGAGGAGGGAACGCTCGATATCTCTATACTGGAGGTCGGCAAGAGCTCCAAGAAGATAAACAAGATCGACAGGCTCATGGACATCATAAAGAACCTTGAGAGCGAGGGAGAGTTCGGGGCGCCGGAGGACAAGGTCCTCGAGGCGGCGAAGCAGGCAGGCATAGGCTCGGAGAACGACGTGAGGAAGCTTCTGAACGACCTCAAGCGCGATGCCAGGATATACGAGCCGCGGGCAGGGTTCTACCGCGTCCTCTGATTCTTATCCATTTTTCCAAAAGGTTATAAACGCCTTCGGATAGTTAAGATGGAGGTGAGAGCATGAGCGAAAAGAAGGTTGACTTTTACGATTTCGAAGATTTACTCGATAAGGCTTACGAGGAGCTCCCTGAGAACGTCAAGCATCACACTTCCCGTTTCGAGGTGCCCGCGGCGGCCGTCACGATAGCCGGAAACAGGACTATAATCGAGAACTTCGTGGACATAGCGGAGGCCATGAACCGCGACCCGAACCACCTGCTCAAGTTCATCCTGCGCGAGGTGGCCACCGCTGGAACGCTCGAAGGCAGGCGCGTAATCCTCCAGGGACGCTTCACACCGTACCTCATAGCCAACAAGATGAAGAAGTACCTCAGGGACTACGTCATTTGTCCGGTCTGCGGTTCGCCGGACACCAAGATCATCAAGAAGGGCCGCTTCCACTTCCTCAAGTGTGAGGCGTGCGGTGCCGAGACGCCGATACAGCATCTCTGAACCTTTTTTCACTCAATTTTTGTACGATTGTACACATTTTTTCTTTGGAAGGCCTAACGGTTTTGAAAACCCTTTTAAACTTTACAAACTACAAGTGCAAGGCACCCAAGCCATCAGGGGGAGTTCTCATGAGCATGGAGGAAAAGGTCAACGAACTGTATGAGAGGAAGAGGAAGGTTCTTGAGATGGGCGGGGAGGCTGCCGTTGAAAAGCAACACGCCAAGGGCAAGCTGACCGCCCGCGAGAGGATTGAGAAGCTCCTGGACCCGGGAAGCTTCGTCGAGATAGGTGCCTTCGTCAGGCACCGCGGAACGGAGTTCGGCCTCGATAAGAAGGAGCTGCCCGCCGATGGTGTCATAACCGGCTACGGAACCATCGACGGAAGACTCGTTTTTGTGTTCGCTCAGGATTTCACCGTCATGGGCGGCTCGCTCGGTGAGATGCACGCGGCGAAGATAAAGCGCGTCATGGAGCTGGCCCTCGAAGCAGGGGCGCCGGTGATAGGCCTCAACGACTCCGGCGGTGCCAGGATTCAGGAGGGCGTTGATTCGCTCAAGGGCTATGGCGATATTTTCAAGATGAACACGATTCTCAGCGGTGTTGTTCCGCAGATCACAGCCATCATGGGACCCTGCGCAGGTGGAGCTGTTTACAGCCCGGCGATAGGGGACTTCATCCTCATGGTGGACAACCCGGCGAGCTTCATGTTCATCACCGGGCCGCAGGTCGTTAAGGCAGTCACCGGCGTCGAGGTCACCCCGATACAGCTCGGCGGTGCCATGGTTCACGCCCAGCGCGCCGGACAGGCCCACCTCATAGGCAAGAGCGATGAGGAGGTTCTGGCGCTCATAAGGCGCCTCGTGAGCTACCTGCCCTCCAACAACATGGAGAAGCCGCCGCGCGTCAAGACGAACGACCTGCCCTTCAGGAAGACCGAGAACCTCTACTCCATCGTCCCCGACGACCCGAACAAAGGCTACGACGTGAGGCAGGTCATCTATGAGATAGTTGACAGAGACGAGAACGGCAACCCGGACTTCCTTGAAATACTCCCGTACTTCGCCCCGAACGCGGTCGTCGGCTTCGGAAGGATGAACGGCCAGACCGTCGGTATAGTCGCCAACAACCCGATACACTTCGCGGGCGTTCTCGACATCGACAGCTCCGACAAGATTGCCCGCTTCGTGAGAACCTGCGACGCCTTCAACATCCCGATAGTTACCCTCGTCGATGTCCCCGGCTACCTGCCGGGAACCCAGCAGGAGTACGGCGGAATCATCAGACACGGAGCGAAGATACTCTACGCCTACGCAGAGGCGACCGTTCCGCTCGTCACCATCGTCCTTAGGAAGGCCTACGGCGGTGCCTACCTCGCCATGGGAAGCAAGCACCTGGGCGCGGACTTCGTCTTCGCCTGGCCGACCGCGGAGATAGCCGTCATGGGGCCAGAGGGAGCCGCCAACATCATCTTCAGGAAGGACATAGCGGCGGCCGAAAACCCGGAGGAAGTGAGGCAGCAGAAGATAGCCGAGTACAGGGAGAAGTTCGCCAACCCGTACGTCGCCGCCGCGAGGGGCTACATCGACGACGTCATAGACCCCGCCGAAACCAGGGCTAAGATAATCCTCGCACTCGAGGCACTTGAGAGCAAACGCGTCAAGCTGCCGCCGAAGAAGCACGGCAACATACCCCTGTGAGGTGTTAGCATGGTAGTAATGAGCGAGTTCATGGAGGGCCTGAACCTGACGGTGCTGGGCGTTACCATAGTCTTCATGGTGCTCAGCATACTGGCGGTCGTTCTCTACTTCGTGGGCTGGAGCGAGAGAAGGCTCGTTGAGAAGGAGGCCCCCGCCCCCGCGCCGACCGCCGCGGCCAGGGAGGAGAAGCCCGCCATACCGCCGAGGGACCTCGCGGTTGTAACCGCCGCGGTTCTCGCGTACACCGCCGAGAAGGCCGCCCAGCTCAGGCCCCTGCCATTCAGGAGGAAGGTTTCAGACGCCTGGCGCCTATACGGCGTTCAGTCGAGCATGGAGGAAGTTGAGGACTTCAACTATGAAATTGGGAAGTGGTGAAGATGGCGAAGGTTAAGGTCATCGTCGAGGGTGTTGAATACGAGGTTGAGGTTGAGGAACTCGGAGGCGGCCGCTTTAAGGTCGCCTTTGAGGACAAGGAGTACACCGTTGAAGCGAAGGGGCTTGGAATCGACGTGGGTGCCCTGAGCGCGGTTCCCGCCGCGAGCGCCCCGAGT
>NZ_LLYW01000047.1 GCF_001484195.1 Thermococcus celericrescens | reverse complement strand
TCGGCTACCTGGAGCGGGTGGAGGCGGGGGATTCCTGCGCCACCTGCCCCCTTAAGAGCGTTTGCCCCGGCGCCTGCTTCCGCTTCAAGGGGAAGGTATATCAGCTCTCAGATTTCAGGCTCGGTGGGAGGGAGGGGGTATCGAAACCGTGATGGGCCCTTACAGAACTTATATTTTTTCTGCGGTTAAACCCCGATTTTTGGGGCAAAACACTCATGTGGGGGCCTAAACGCGGATTTTTCGAACTTTTCACCGTCAGTTAAACCTGCCACCGCCGGTTATATATTTTATGGCCGATAAACATATAAACCCTTTGTTGAAAGGGTAAATGGTGATACCATGAAGGCAGTTATTCTTGCTGGCGGTTTTGGAACGAGGTTAAGGCCGCTCTCATCGACCAGACCCAAGCCCATGATCCCGGTTCTTGGCAAGCCAAACCTTCAGTACCTCCTTGAGAGCCTGGAGAAAATCCAGGAGATCGATGAGATAATCCTGTCCGTCCACTACATGAGGGGGGAGATAAGGGAGTTCATCGACGAAAAGATGGCCGACTACCCCAAAACGATACGGTTCGTCAATGACCCGATGCCGCTCGAGACCGGCGGAGCGCTCAAGAACGTGGAAGATTACGTGGATGGCGACTTTCTGGTCATCTACGGTGACGTTTTCACGAACTTCGACTTTAAAGAGCTCATCAAGGCCCACAAAGAGAACGACGGCCTCATAACAGTCGCGGTTACCAAGGTCTATGACCCGGAGAAGTACGGAGTCGTCGAGCTGGACGACGGAAACCAGGTCACCCACTTCGAGGAGAAGCCCCACAGGCCCCGCACCAACCTCGTCGATGCGGGCATCTACATGGTTAACAAGAAAGTTCTGGAGGAGATTCCGAAGAACAAGGAGGTCTACTTCGAGCGCGAGGTTCTCCCGAAGTACGTGGCCAGAGGACTTGTTTACGCCCACAAAATATCGCGCGGATACTACTGGATTGACCTCGGAACCCCGGACGACCTCTTCTACGCCCACCAGGTTGCGATGGATGAGATAGCCAAGGAGAACGGCTATTTCGTCATCAAAGAGGGTGCCGAAGTCCCCGAGGACGTTGAGATACAGGGGCCGGTTTACATCGACGAAGGGGTTAAGATAGGCCACGGCGTCAAGATAAAGGCCTACACGTACATAGGCCCGAACACCGTTGTTGAGGACAGGGCCTACTTCAAGCGCGCCATACTCATAGGCAACGACATCGTTAGGGAGCGCTCCGAGATAAAGGACAGCATCCTCGGAGAGGGCGTCGTCGTCGGAAAGAACGTCATACTCAAGGAGACCGCGGTCGTCGGCGACTACGCCAAGATTTACGACAACCTTGTCATCTACGGGGCCAAGGTGCTGCCGTGGAAGAAGGTCGAGGAGTACGAGGCATACATCAAGATAAAGCTCGACCCGACCAAGGTCAGGCCCGGCGTCACCCCGGACCGCTGCCCGCTCGGCCTGCCGGAGTGTATCTACACCAAATTCAAGGCCATAGCGGGAGAAAAGCCGCCCTGTGACGAGTGCATAGAGAACCAGTGGCTCTTCTGAGTTTCCTTTCCCCACTTTTCGTTTTGGATATCGGGCAATATGTTTTTATTCTGAATATTCTACTATTCGGATATGTGAGAGCATGTCGGAGTTCTACGAAAAGAGAAAGCTGAGCTGTGGGGAGGATGTCGTACTGGCGCTGGCAATATTCGTGGTTTTTCTGGACTTTGTCAACGCCATAGTGCACAACAGCGACACCCAGCTCAGAACCTCGATATTCGCCCTGATCGTCCTGCTGTTCGCCCTCTCCGTCAGGAAGTTCTACCCCAACTCGAGCAGAAGGATATGGCCGTGATAAGCCCGATATACGACAAGATTAGGGACATCATAATGGAGTACATAGGCGCGGGACTGATGACGATAGCAGTGCTGAAGACGAAGTATCCCTTCGACATGGGAGAATGGGAGTGACTTTCCTTTGATTTTGTTTCCCAATTCTCTGGGGGTCTTATTGCAACGCAATCGCTTACATGGCCTTCAGCAACTACCTTATGACGTTTCAATTCTCATGGAGTCTTATTGCAACTTTGGTGGAAGAAGGCCCAGGTGGGGGACGGCTGGGTGTTTCAATTCTCCCAGAGTCTTATTGCAACAGGGCAGTTTTTTGCCCCGTTCCTCTAATGGGGTTTAATGGATGCTTCTCTATAAAACCTTTTTGCAGAAAGCCCCCTTTGGGTCCCCCAATTCCACCCCCAAGCAGCGGCCACCGCGGGGTGAATGCGGGTAAAAAACGCATCACGGCACCCTATTGCCGGGGACGGTATAACGGTTCCAGCCGGCGTTCTAATGTCCCGCCCCGAAATTCGAAGAAAATTCGTTATATTCAAAAAACGTAGGGATTACCAAATTTTACATTTCTGGAACCGCTAGAATGGGATTCAGGGGCACATACGGGGCTTGTTTCGGACAAAACTGCATGACCGGGCCGGAAATCCGGAAAAGATTAAGAATTAGTGTGATGGGAACGAATCAGTACCTTATCCTCGGGTTGTACTCCAGGAGCATGAGGCCGTTTTTGAATATCCTTATCGTGCCGCTCTCGGAGAGGCTTATTGCCATCGCCTTGGTGAGCTTCGTTATTCCCGCGGCCGCTATGTGTCTGCTCCCCAGGCCCGGTGGAAGCATGAGGTCTATGACCTTTGGCTCGACCTCCAGGTAGCGGCCGGCGGCCGCAATCCTGCCGTCGTCGCGGACTATAAACGCCCCGTCCAGCTGGGCGAACTCCTTGATTATCTCCTTGCTGTCCCTGTCCAGAACGTTGACTCTGTGCCCCTTGAACGGGTTCGGGATGAGCTGATGGGAGTGCCTGAGAACGCGCCTGGTGTCGCCGATGACGAATATCGTCCCAACGGGCGTTCCCTCGCGGCCTTCCACGCTCAGTTCTATGGTTATCTCAAGCAGCCGCTGGAGCACGCTCTGATTCTGGGCAAAAAATCCCCTCATGGCGGATATGCTCTTTTTGACGGTCTTTATCCCTATCATCTCCCGGGTGACGTAGACGAAGGACTCGCCCTCTCCGAGGATGTCGTGTTCTATCAGAAACGCGGATATGAGGTTCAGGATGTTGTTCAGGTCGAGGTTCTGGGGTATCGAGACCCGCTTGACCATCTCCTCCTCAACGTCGAAGGAGGAACCGACTATGACTATGGTAACGCCTGCGTCCCGAAGCCTCTCGGGGTCGATATCCTCCAGAATGACTAGGGCCTTGCCCCCAAGCTCCCTCACGATCCCTATCGCACTGTTTATTAAAACTTCAGGAATCTCCCGCCCCATGCTCACCAACCGTCTTGGGATATTCGTGGGGACATAAAAACTTACCGCCCCGGAGCGTCCAGAAAACGTTAAAACGGGCAGCACATAGTTTCATTGGTGTGAGAGATGAAGGTGGTAGTCGCGATAACAGGGGCCAGTGGCGCGGTCTATGGGCTCAGGCTCATCGATGTGCTGAGGGAAACGGGACACGAGGTCATCACCGTGGCCTCAAGGATGGGCCTCGCGGTACTCCGGCACGAGACTGGCGAGGATTTCAAACCGGATTACCTTGACAGCGACCTCTTCGCCCCTATAGCGTCCGGCTCACATCCCTTCGACGCCATGGTGATAGCCCCGTGCTCCATGAAGACCCTTTCGGCAATCGCGAACGGCTACGCCGACAATTTGATCGCCCGGGCGGCGGACGTGGCGCTAAAAGAGAGGCGGAAGCTTGTCCTGCTCGTTAGGGAGACACCGCTGAGCTTGGTGCATCTACAAAATATGGTGAGGGTTACCCAAGCTGGAGCGGTGGTGATGCCAGCATCCCCAGGATTTTACACAAAACCCAAAACTTTGGACGATATAACAAACTTTATAATAGGAAAAATCCTAGATGTCCTTGGGATTGATAATCAAATCTACCCTAGGTGGGGGAATGAGAATGGTTCAGCTGGATGACCTCGATAGAGCGATACTCCGTCTGCTCAAAGAGGACGCGAGGCTTACGATATCGGAAATAGCAGAGAGGCTAAATCGCCCGGAATCCACTATACATTTCAGAATAAAGAAACTCCAGGAGAGGAGTTTTATTGAAAAATATACCATAGTGCTCGGTGAGCAGTTGCGGCCCAAAACCCTTGCTATTGTCTACGTTCAGGCCGAGACTCCCATTATTGAGGATTTCCTGGAAAGGTACATTCAGTACCTTATGAAAACCCTGTCCCTGCTTCCCAACGTGCTCGCTGTTGCACGGAGCGATAAGGACGGTGTCGTGGCTATAATCGGCGGTGAGAACGGGGAGCAGATTAACAAATTCGTGGAGGAGACCATACAGGTCATGCCCACACTGAAAAGGGTGGAAGTGTTCCCTGTGAATGAATTCGTCAAGGGGGATAGCTTAGCGGGATTCCTGGTGAGCGTCTAATGGAGATCGAGGTAAAGTTTCGCATCGACTTCAATCAGGCCCGGGCTGCGATAGAATCCCTCGGTGCGGACTTCGTGCGGGAGGAGCTCCAGGAGGATCTCTATTTCTCCCTTCCTCCACATGAGCTTCTTCGGGTTCGGAGAATCTCGAACCTTGGGAGGTCTTTCTTAACCTACAAGCGCATAGCCGACCCCGGGCGAAACGAGGAGTTCGACGAGATCGAAGTGGAGGTTTCGGACTTCGACGGGACCGTCGAGATCCTGAAGCGCCTCGGGTTCAGGGAGGATATTTGGATCAGGAAACGCCGCCTCGTTTACCGGCTGGATGGCGTTACCTTCGAGCTGAACGAGGTAGCTGGGCTGGGGGACTTCCTGGACATCGAGGTCATCTCGGACAACGTGGAAGAAGCCAAGCGCAGGATATGGGAAATCGCCGGAAGGCTCGGCCTCACCGAGGATGACGTTGAGCCGAGGCTCTACCAGGAGCTGATCAGGGAAGTTGAAGAAGAATAAAACGGCAAACTCAAAAATCAGCGTGCCGTGGCTACGATTTTGATGATGTCATTGAACTCCAGCTCGTAGTCTTCTCCAACGCGCCTGTGGGTTCTCGCGTTCACCGCGTAGAGGAAGGTCTTCCCGAGGTCGGTGTGAACCTTGTATGCCAGGGCCCTGGGGGTTGAACCCTTCGGAAGCAGGTGGACGTGGGGCAGGACGTTTCCGAACTGGTCCGTGAGCTTGTGCTCGTCCTCCACAGGGTAGACGGGGATGAGCTTCAGGAGCTCAAACGTTGCCCGGTTTATTACCTCCTGGACTCCAGTGGAGCCGAAGCGGTCGAGGACCTTCTCTTTTATGAGCATGAGCGCCTTCTCCTGCTTTCCACTCATCGGCTTAAGGATTTTGAAGTCGCTCGAACCGGGGACGTAGTCGATGAATCCCGCTTTCGCCGCCTTTCTCAGCGTCAGCTCCGCCGCCGCACTCGTCGGGACGACTATATACCCCCTGCTCTTCCCCTTCTTTATCAGGCGCTCTATCTGAGCGTCGGCCGCCGCGTCCGCCTTGTTGGCGGCAATTATTATCGGCTTGTTTATCTTCCTCAGCTCGCGGACGAAGGCCAGCAGGTCTTCATCGCTCCACTTGGTTGGGTCGTTGTCCAGGCCGAGCTTGTGGATGGCCTCGAAGGCATCCTCCTCGCTCACACCTATTCCCGTCAGCTGGTCGGCTATGGCCTGGGCGAGCTTTAGGTGCTGGAGCTTTATCCTCTTCGCGAACTTCTCCCAGTTCTTGTGGAGGATGCCGTAGATCCAGTAATCTATCTCCCTCTCAAGGAACTCTATGTCCTCCACGGGGTCGTGGTGGTCGGTCGGCTGGCCCTCGGCGTCGGTCTTTCCGGTAACATCGACGACGTGGATTAAAGCCGAGGCCATTCTGAGGTCATCGAGGAACTTGTTGCCCAGCCCGCGCCCCTCGTGAGCCCCGGGAACCAGTCCGGCAACGTCAATCATCTTTATCGGGATAAGCGCCTTCCCATCACGGTACTCGTAGTTCTGGGGTTTTGGCTGACAGCCGAGCTCTTTGCAGGGGTGATTCGTTATCGCGTAGGTGACCCCAACGTTCGCGTCTATCGTAGTGAACGGATAATTGGCAATGTCAACGTCAACGAGGGTCGCGGCCGAGAAAAAGGTTGATTTCCCAACGTTTGGCTTTCCAACAACACCTATCTCCATGCTCACCACCGCCCTAACTTCGCGCGAGGGTTTTAAGGGGTTTCGCTTTATCCGAACTGTTCTTCTTTTGGGTGTTTGTGAGTTTTTAATGAATTAACGCCCCACCAACCGATAACGAACGCTGATGCAGTATGGACGTCCAGCCCCAGCCCCTGGGCCAGCTCTCGTCCCAACTTCGAAGAACCGGCAGGATTGACCAGATACACATCGAATCCCCTCTTCGACGCCATAACAACCCCGTGCTCAAGGAGCTCCTTCTTGGCGAAATTCGAGGCCTTTCGGTTCCCCTTCTTTGAATTCGTGGCCTTCCCGTTCCTCCTTTTAATCCGACTCAAGTCCTCGAAGAACACAGTCCCTACGCCGTGATAAAACGCATAATCCAGCAGGCGTGCGAGAGTCTTCAACCGCAAATCCCTCGCCTTCCTTCTTGAGAACCCCGGAGAGTTAACCTCTGGGAAGTGTTCAACCCTAACGTCCCGAATAATCCCGTTCTCATCGAGAGTGACCATATTCACCCTATCAGAGTTCAGGTCGAAACCGGCGTACAGCCCGCCCCCTGTGGTCTTTCCGAGATGTTTTAGATAAATTCCAAAGGGCACCTGAACGTGCAGGTAAACTTTCCCATTCCGCAGAACAACCTGAGCACCGTATTTGAACTTCTGGACATCAAGGATAACTGAAAGGAACTTTTCAGGGGCACTCATTCTGAAGTTCAGCCACTCTCCGTTGGAGCGAATTCTAACGTTCATCCCCTCAATCCTTACGTTCCTGTTCCCGCCCCTGTTTTCTTGAGGTTTGCTGACGAGGAATTTCGACTTCAGGTGAATGTGCCTTGGATTCCCGCCGTTTTGCCCGCCCCTTTCAACAGCGTTTTGGCGTAATCCCACGCACTGTCAGAATACCACCAGTTGTTAAGAACCAGTCGAGAGACTTCCTTCACGCCTTCACTCTTTTTAATGCCCCTGAGCTGGAGTCTTATAGCCAGTTCGACGGCCTTTTTGAATTTTTCCGTCAGGAGGGTGAGTTTTAGGTAGTCTTCCTGCCTTCCCGGTTCGAGTCTCGTTTTAATGGTTATGTAGTTCACTTCTGCTCGGCGGATTTTTCGTGTTTTTCGAGCCATAACTCAATAGCCTCCGTTATGGCCATTCCGAGGGCTCCTTTTTTGACGCCGTAAACATCGAGGATTTTCTTTCGGAATTTGACTTCTAACTCGTCTGGGATTTTCACGGTTATGACGCCCATTGTATTCACCAAAATACTTAAATACCTGATTACTTAAATGGTTTTTGGTCGTGAT
>NZ_LLYW01000046.1 GCF_001484195.1 Thermococcus celericrescens | reverse complement strand
ACCAAGCTTGACAACGTTGTCCTGACCCCCCACATCGGCGCCTCGACTGTCGAGGCCCAGATGAGGGCCGGCGTCCAGGTCGCGGAGCAGATAGTTGAGGTTCTGAAGGGCTGATGCCCTTCTTCCCTTTAGTTCATCTTCAACTTCTCGCAAACCTTTACCAGCATACTGCTGACCTCCTCCCCGCCGTGAAGGGGGAGGGTTTCAACAAGTCAATCCCTCGCCAGTGACGGGGAGGTTTTCGGGCGCTCATTCGCCTACTCCCGTCGCCGGTTTCAGCTCGACCCGAGGGCTCGGCCTTGAACCCGTTACCCCTACCGCCAGACTGGATTGGGGTTATCACTCAAAGGCCACTCCCGGGTTTCAAACCGCTTTCAAACCGCTCGAAGGCCCTTTGAAAGACGCTTAACAGCGTCAACCACTCCAAGGCGGAGTGGTAACTGAAACCCCCTCTCACCGGGTTCTTTTGAGTGGCCCCTCCGAGGCCTTACTACACCCCAAAGTTCAAAAGGGTTTCGGCGTTTAAGGGCTGTTGGGCAGTTTATTGCATCCCGCCCTAAAGGGCAAGGCTTTCAAAAGAAAAAAAGGAAAAGTTTACCAGTATGGTGGTACGATTTTGATGAGAAGTTTGCCAGTATAGTGGTAGACTTTATAGGGAGTTTGAACTAGTTTGTCCTATGAACGTTGAGGAACTTAAGAGGGTGCTGGCTGATCAGTGGGATACCCTAAGCAGGAAGCTTGAGCGGGAGAACATCGTCGGGAGAGAGCTGAAGGGGAGGATCCTTGCTAACTTCAGCCCAACGGCTCACATAATAACCGGGCCGAGGCGCTCCGGAAAATCTGTTCTCTCGGCGACCTTCCCGGCAGACCACTGTACGTGAACTTTGAGGATCCTGCGATGGCGGGTTTCGCGATTGGGGACTATAGGAGGCTTATGCAGGCAGGTTACGAGCTTTTTGGTGAGTTTGATTACGTGGTTCTTGACGAGGTTCAGGAAGTCGAGGGCTGGGAGAGGATGGTTTCGGTTCTTAGGGACGACTATCCAACGGTGGTAACGGGAAGCAATGCCCGGCTTCTTTCACGGGAGTTCGCAACGTATCTGACTGGAAGATACCTGAGCTATACACTCCTGCCGTTTTCGTTCAGGGAGTTTTTAACGTACCGGGAAATTGAGCCGGATGTTAAGACAACGAAGGACGAGGCTCTGATAAAGAGGGCCCTAACGGAGTACATCGAGCGCGGTGGCTTCCCGGAGGCTCTGCACTTCGGCAGGGAGTACCTCATAAATCTCTACAACGATATCATCACGAGGGACGTCATAGTCCGCTACGGCCTCAGAAACGTCCGTGAGCTGAAGGAGGTCGCCTTCTACCTCTTCTCGAACTTCGCCGGACGATTTACATACAGCAAGACAAAGAACGCCCTCGGAATCGGCAACATCGAGACGGTGAAGAACTACGTCGAGTACCTTGAATCTGCCTACCTGATTTTTGAGCTTCCCAAGTTCTCCTTCAAGCCCAAAGAAGTTGTGAGGAGCGATAAGAAGGTCTACGCAGTTGACACGGGAATGCTCAACGCGGTCCTGCCAAAGGTTTCGGAAAACATCAGTAGGCTCATGGAGAACGCAGTTTTCATTGAACTCCTACGGTTCAAATATTACATTTTTCTTTTGAAGGCCTCGTCCTTCAGGGCGGGGAGGAGGTCAGAAGAGACCCAGTGTTGAACTCTACCATTATCGGGACACTAAGGGCGAGGTGGACTTTGTTGTGAGGGATAAAGGAGAGACCGAACTCATACAGGTTACGTATGCCTCAAGTGAGGATGAAGTAGCTTCAAGGGATGTGGAGAACCTTTTCAGGGTTATGAAACTGTTTGGTGTGAACAGGGGGACGCTGGTGACGTGGGACTACTCCGATGAAATGGTAGAGAACGGGCTGAAGGTCGAGGTGGTTCCCTTGTGGAGATGGCTTTTAAATTCTCACGTCAAACTTTTTAATCAAGACCCCAACCTTTAGACAGGTGAATGCCAATTGCTTGTCGATGCCATCGTTGAGGCGATAAGGTTGGCCGTCACGAGGATCCCGGACGACGTTGTTTCGGCTCTCAGAAAGGCCTACGAGCGTGAGGAGAGTGGGGTGGCCAGGTTTAACCTCGAAAACATCCTGAAGGCCGTAGAAATTGGGAGGGATGGCTCGATCCCCGTCTGCCAGGACACGGGAACGCTCACGTTCTTCGTGAGGGCAGGGGTTGAGAGTCCTTACCTTCGCGGGCTGGAGGGGGCGATAGTCGAAGCGACGAGGAGGGCGACGCGGGAAGTCCCGCTCAGGCCCAATGCCGTCGATGTTCTGAACGGGAAGAACTCCGGGGACAACACCGGCCTGTTTGTCCCTGTGGTTCACTGGGAGCTGGTTGAAGGGAGCGAAATCGAGATGGCAGTTCTCCCCAAGGGGGGCGGCAGCGAGAACTGCTCCGCCCTCGCGATGCTGACCCCAGGCGAAGGATGGGAGGGGGTGAAGCGCTTCGTCCTTGAACGGGTCAGGGAATGCGGTGGCAAGCCGTGTCCGCCGGTGATACTTGGGATAGGTGTCGGTGGGGGCGCGGACCTCTCGCTGAGTCTGGCCAAGAGGGCCCTGCTCAGGAGGGTGGGCGAGAGGAATTCCGACGGTAGAATAGCGGAAATCGAGGCTGAGCTCCTAGAGGAGGTCAACTCCCTCGGAATAGGTCCGATGGGTATGGGGGGCAAAACCACCGCGCTGGACGTCAAAATCGAAGTCGCCCACAGGCACCCCGCGAGCTTTCCGGTCGGTTTGATAGTCCAGTGCTGGGCCAACAGGAGGGCTTTCCTCAGGATAAAGCCGGACGGGGGGATTGAGGTTTGGCAGTGAGGCTGAGAACTCCCCTGGGTGAAGAGGACGTCCTGAATCTCAGGGCCGGCGATGTGGTTCACCTCTCAGGGACAGTTTACACCGCCCGGGATTCGGCACACAGGAGAATTCTGGAGCTCGCCGCGAGGAGGGAGCTTCCCTTCGACCTTGATGGGGCCGTGATCTACCACTGCGGGCCTGTGATAAGGAAAGGTGGTGGGGGCTATGAGGTTGTCTCGGCGGGCCCCACAACCAGCGCGAGAATGAACCGCTACCTGGAGGGGATTCTCTCCCTCGGTGTCCGCGGGATAATAGGAAAGGGAGGGATGAACCCAGGGCCCTTTAAAGGCCGGACCGTTTACTTCGCCTTCACTGGTGGAGCTGGCTCCCTCGCGGCGAAGAGCATAAAGAACGTCAGAGAGGTGCTCTGGCTCGACGAGCTTGGCACGCCGGAGGCGGTGTGGGTTCTTGAAGTCGAGGATTTCCCGCTGCTGGTGGCGATAGACGCTAACGGTAGCTCCCTCTACGGTCGTTGAGGGGCGCTATCTCCCGCTCGTAGAACTCCCTCCAGCGCCTCAGCCTCTCCTCCACCTCTTCCCCGCTCACGCGTATCCTTGCAACGTTTTCGCGCATCGCTTCCTCTGCAACCGCCCTCGCGACCCTCGGGTGGACGTCGGGATGGAATGGTGAGGGGATTATCTCGTCCTCGTCGGGTTCGATTGTTTCCGCCATGGCCAGTGCGGCGGCGATGACCATCCCGTCCGTTATGGTTCTGGCCCTCACGTCGAGGGCCCCCCTGAAAATCGCCGGGAAGCCCAGGAGGTTGTTCACCTGGTTCGGGTAGTCGCTCCTGCCGGTGGCCACGATCCTTGCGCCCACCTTTTTGGCTTCCTCCGGGAGTATCTCCGGCGTTGGATTGGCGAGCGGGAATACTATTGCGTCGTCGGCCATGCCCGCTACCCACTCCCCCCTTATCACCCCCGGCCCGGGCCTCGTGAACGATATCATCACGTCCGCACCCTTCAGCGCCTCCTCCGGACCCCCCTCAACCCCCTCGGCGTTGGTCTTTTCAAGAAGCCCGCCGCGGTATGGGAAGATCTCCTCAAGCGGAAGGTCCGGTGTTAAAATCCTCGGCTCCCCGTTCACAAGCTCGACAACGCGGACGTTCCCAGGGGGTATTCCGGCCTTCGTGATCAGCCGGAGGGTGGCGAATCCCGCTGCCCCCGCCCCGAAGAGCGCGACCGTGATTTCGCCAGGCTTCTTTTCGACCACCTTCAGCGAATTTATGAGCGCCGCTAGGACGACGCTCGCGGTTCCCTGCTGGTCGTCGTGGAAGACGGGAATTTCGAGCTCTTTCCTCAGCCTCTCAAGGATGTAGAAGCATTTCGGGGAGGAGATATCCTCGAGGTTGATTCCCCCGAAGGAGGGTGAAACGGCTTTTATAACTTCGATGAGGCGGTCCGGGTTTTTCTCGTCCACCACTAGGGGAAACGCATCAACTCCCCCAAAGGCCTTGAAGAGCAAAGCTTTCCCCTCCATGACCGGGAGTGCCCCGAGGGGCCCTGTATCCCCGAGGCCCAGGACCCGCGTTCCATCGCTCACGACGGCTATCGTGTTTCCGCGGTTGGTGTATTCAAAGGCGTCCTCGGGATTTTCCCTTACCCTTCGCGAAACCTCCGCTACACCTGGCGTGTACGCGAGGCTGAGGCTCTCTCCCGTGAGGGGAACCTTGGGTATTACCTCTATCTTTCCGTTCCCTATGAAGTTGTCCCTGTGAAACGTTAGGGGGTCCATCCCACCACCGGGGTTTGTTGGCATGTATGAGTTAAAAGGGCTTTGGTGATTCTAAGTCTTTGACATTGATATGGAAACAGAAGAAGCTGAGGGAACCAAAAGCTTTTAAACCCAGGGCCGGTTCCTAATACCGGGTGTGGGCCGGTAGCTCAGCCTGGTATGAGCGCCGCCCTCGCAAGGCGGAGGCCGCGGGTTCAAATCCCGCCCGGTCCACCAGAAAACAAACTTCCTGTTCTTGGTACATTCACCGTTTCTGGTTCCCCTGCCGCGTTACCTTCTGCTCGATGGTATATTGGCTGAAATACATCCGTTCGTGAGTGCTGTGGGCTTAGTACTCGCCTTGATAGATGTATAATCCTTTCCCGTGGAATTCAGGGATTCCTTTGGCATTTATTGAAAAAAACTGGGACTTTGGTCAAATTTTGTTCAATGTTATTGGGGAAAATTACTTAAGTACTTTGTTGTTTTTATCATTCGGTGAGGATTATATGGAATTTGATCTCCTGAAGGAACTGGTGTCCATAAGCTCCCCGTTTGGGAAAGAGGAGGAAATCTCCCGATTCATCGCTTCGTTTCTCGAGGAACACGGCTTTGATGTAGAGCTCCTTCCCGTTGAGGGCTTTGGGAGCGACGTGATAGCCCATCTTCCTGGGAGGAGCTACACCGTCGTTCTGAACGGCCACATGGACACCGTCAACCTGTCCCCCGGCTGGACGAAGAACCCAAAGGGAGAGCTGGAGGGCGACCGCTTCTACGGCCTGGGCAGTGCGGATATGAAGGCGGGCCTTGCGGCGCTCCTGGCCGCGTTCGTTGAGATGGCGGAGCTTCCCCGAAAGGAGCGGCCCACCGTGATCTTCACCGCAGTCGTCGATGAGGAGGGCTACTCCAGGGGTGCCTGGGAGCTGATACGAAGTGGGAAGCTGGACAGGGCTGACGTTGTTCTCGTCGCCGAGCCGACGAACGAGAGGCTCATGCTCGGCGCCAGGGGAAGGTTCGTCGTTCAGGTGGAGGTCTTCGGGAAGAAGGCCCACGCGGCGAGGCCACACGAGGGGCTCAACGCCATAGAGGAACTGGGAAGGTTCGTCGGCTCCCTCTGGAAGATACGCTTCAGGAACCACAGGAAGCTGGGGGCAGGCTCGTACTGCACCCTTAGTATTGAGGGCTCGGCCGACGGCCTGAGCGTCCCGGACTATGCCAGGGCGATAATCGACAGACACGTAGTCATCGGCGAGGACTGGGAGAGGGTCAGCTCCGAGCTTCTCAACCTTGCGGGGAGGATAAAGCTGAAGGGGAACATCAGGGTCTCGAAGTTTGAGAGACCGACGCCGGATATGCTTCCCTACGTCGTCAGGGAGAACGACCGCTTTGTGAACATCTTCAAGTCCGTCCACCGGACCGTCCTTGGAGGGGAGCCCGAGATAATCTACGGCCGGAGCGTGGGGGACTTCAACTACTTTGGGACTTACCTCAACAAGCCTACGCTGGTTTACGGGCCGGTCGGTGGCAACTGGCACGGGAGCGACGAGTGGGTGAGCGTTGAATCCCTGAGGAGGGTGAAGCGCGTCTACGTTGAATTCCTGAAAGCGCTGGTTTGACCTTTTTCTTTTTCAGGCCTCGTCCTTTGGGGCTGGGTAACGGTCAACCGCCTAATAAGGCATCAAGCGGAAAGCAACACTCTTTTAAGGCCTAACAATCATACCATACTTTGGAATGAAGAGGACTGTAACCCTTAAACTCCAGCCAAGCAAGGAGCAGGAGAAAGCCCTCTTCGAGTTAGCTCACGCCACCGCAGTAATCTGGAACAGGCTGAACTACCAACGGCTCAAACAATTCAAGGAATTCGGGAAAATCGACTTCAACGGGACGGAGAAGAAAGCATACCACGAGTTCAAAAACTGGATTGGGGGCTCGACCGTCCAGCAGTTAGCGAGGAAGAACGCCGAAAGCTGGAGGTCATTCTTCTCCCTCAACAGGAAGAAAAAGTCCGGAGAACTGCCGGAATGGTTCAGGCCAAAACCACCGGGGTTCCTCAGGGAGGAGAACGGGAGGAAGCTTTTCATCATCCCACTCCGGAACGATCAGTACAAAATCGACGGGAACGTCATCGAGTTGAGGCGCCTTGGAAAGTTTGGAAGACTGAGGATTCAATTCAATGGGAGGATCTACCTGAAGGGTAAGCAGGGAAGACTGGAAATACAATACGACCCCGTAAGGCGGAAGTGGTACGCTCACTTGAGCTTTACCGTGGAAGAAAAACTAATCAATGACGAGTGGGTTGAAGTTCCGAAACAACCCTTAGGCAACCTTTCGGCAGGAATCGACCTTGGGGTGAACAACCTGATGGCCGTTTACGTTGAGAACGGCGAGAGTTTCTTGGTCAGTGGGAGACCATTAAAGAGCATCGCCTTCTACTGGCAGAAGAGAATAGCGGATTATCAGTCTAAACTCAACAAAAGCGGAGCGAAGAAGGGCAGAAAACTCCGGAGAATGCACGAGAAGGCCAAACTTCAAGCCAAGCACTACATTAACACTGCCGTTAGGCAGACTGTGGAGAGGCTTTATCATCTTGGAGTTTCGAGGATTGTCGTTGGTTATCCAAAGGGAATAGCGAGAGGCTCGGAGAAAGGCAGGAAGCAGAATTTCCTCCTCTCCCACGTCTGGCGGTTTAATACTGTCATTAAACGCTTGAAGGAAGTGGCTGAGGAGTATGGTATTCTGGTTGTGCTTGTTGGTGAGGCTTTCACTTCCCAGCTTTGCCCTCTCTGCGGCCAACGCCATTCTAATGCCCGCTTTGTTAGGGGTTTATTTAAGTGCTGTGGGGAGGGCGTTGTTATGAACGCTGACTTAGTTGGAGCGTTTAATATTTTGAAAAAAGCCGTGAAAACGATAACCCCGAGCCTGCGGGGTTTAACGGCGGGTAGGGGTAATGGGGGGAAGACCCTCCCCGAGGGGTCGAAGACCCGCTTTTTAGTGGGTTTCAATGAAACCCCTCGAACCTCCCCGCGTTTGGCGAGGGGTTAACTCGTTGGAACCCTCTCCCTTCAAGGCGGGAAGGAGGTCATTGCCTAAAAAAGAAAGTGGTGGTCAGAGCTTTCTTCCAACTAGAGCACCGACCAGAAACGCCCCCACTGCCGCTGCCGCCAGTGCCGCGGCGGGGAGTCCTTCCGACGTACCTTCCGACCGGGTGCTGGTGGAGCCATCGGTCGGAGTGGACGCGCCGGTGGGTATGATTATCTGCGGTACGTCGGTTGAGTTGTCCTGGGGCAGTGGGGTCTGCTGGGACGGCGCGCTGAGGAAGAGGCCGGCCGTCTCCCTGGCGTACTGGTAGAATATCATCGCGGTCTGCAGGTCTTCGATACTTCCGTTCTCCTCCGCACTCTTCTCGTAGCTCTCGGCGAACTCGTAGTAGGCCATCGCGAGGACGGGCGTGACGCCCTGGCTCTGGGCCACTCCTATGGCCGTCTTAGCGTCGTCCTTCATGGCCTTCATTTTGTCCATCAGCACGCTCCGGTTGTCTATACCCAGCGTGTCGAGGAAGACCTGGGCCCTCACACGCGCCTCCATCGCCGTGAAGAGCGCCGCCGAGTACTTGCCGTCCTCGTAGTACTGCTCCGCCTGCTGGATACTCTGGCTGAGGTCGCCCCCAACGGTGCCGTACATCGACTCGATGTAGGTCACGATGAGGTTGGACTCGTCGATGTAGTCCCTCGCTGTGGCCTTGACGACCTCTCTGCTTATCTCGTCCTTTCCGGCGAACCTCTCTCCAAGGTGCGCCCATAGCTCTGCGGTTTTGGCCCTCTCGTAGGCGTATGCGGCATCGCCCACGGCGTCCCAGTAGTCGCCGCTGTAGTAGTACTTCCACGCCTCATCAAGCAGCCCCTTGGCCTGCTCCACCCTCTCCTCCGCGGCCGCCACGGCCTGGAGCATCGTGACGCCCTTTATGGTTATCCCGGAGACGGTGCTTTCCGATGCGTTTATCTGGCTCCCCGCGATCTTGAGGAGCCTCTGAACATCGTCCTGGGACTTCACGTCCAGGTACCAGTCAACGTGCCGTATCATTATCCTTGCCTGGAAGTCCTTGCTGAGTGCGGTGTAGTACATGCCGTCATCGATCGCTTCCTTGGACTGGTTGAGAACGGCACTGGCCTGGTTCAGGGCCTCCATCAGTGTGGTGTACGTCGCGTAGCTGACGTCGCTGTCCTTGAGCTTCTGGAGGGTCTCCCTGTAGTATGCAGTAGTGTTTTCGTAGTCGCTCAGAGCGTCGTCTCTGAGGAATGACGTATCGACGCTGACGTAGGAGGGGGTCTCGGGCCTCGGTATCCTGCGCCCTGTGAAATAGTAAACGGCGTCGTATATGTCCTTTATCTCAATAACCGTCAGACCCCAGCGCTCTTTTGCGTAATCTACCACATCCACCTTCTTCGTCTGGGTGTTTATCTCCACTATGCCCCCTATCTCCTTCTTCTGGGTCTCCTGGACGTACTGAACCCGCTGTCCCTCGGGGATGAGGAACACGTTGGCCCCGACGCCGTGGGCGGCGGATGCCTTCTCCAGTATGCCGCCAACCGGGCCGATGGTGCCGTCCGGGTTTATCATTCCCGTCATCATGACCTTTGGATTGACCTTCCATCCCTTGAGGGCTGCGATTATTCCGACGGTCATGGTTCCCCCGGCCGATGGGCCGCCGATAATTGGAGAATCGGCTTTTATCTGAATGAAGACGTTGTACTTGTTCATATCCACGCCGAGAACCTTGCCCGCTATCTGGGCGGCAAGCCTCGCGCTGGCCTGCATATCGACCTCCGCCAGGGGCCAGGTCTCCACGTAGACGTGCCCCGTTCCGGGTGTGACTGTTATCACAAAGTCGGTGGCCACTCCGACGAGCTCTCCGTTGGAAGTCTTTGAGACTGCCGGTGCCTTCAGAACAACCGTGTGTCCCTCTTCTGGGCACTGGGCCGCTGCAAATCCTGCGAACGGCAGAATCAGCAGGGCTATGAGAAGCACGGCCACTGTTCGCTTCATACTCTCACCCCGCACACACCTCTGCGGCTTTTAATAAAGGGTTTGTGGTTCATCCGTTTAACTGAAATGTCGTTGGGCAACCTTTTTTCTTTTCAGAGTCCGGCCCCTTGAGATGGGCAGGGAGCCAGAAAAAGCTTATATATTCCTCTTCTTCCTTCAGAAGGTGGGGATGGGAATGGACATATTCAGCAAGCTCATCCAGAGGAAGTTCCAGAACATCGCCGCGGACAGGTACGAGGAGATAACCCGGAGGTACCGGGAGTTTTTGCTCCTTCCTGAGGAGTTCGTGCTTCCGGAGGTTCGTTCGATTCTGATCCCCATCGACAGATTCTCCAGCGAGATACCGGAGGAGCTCTACGACACGCTAAGCGCTTACAGCGGTGCGTCCGTGACGCTCGTTTATATCTCGGAGAAACGGACCCTGGCGCTCATTGAGCAGACCCTTGGCAGGAAGGAGGCTGAAAAGCTTAGAAGTGCCAAAATGGAATTTGCTAGAGCCCTCGTTCTCAAAATAGCTCCGAGGCTTGAGGAGCTGGGCCTTAGAATAGAGCGGAGGCAGTTCATAGGGAGCAAGAGTGACGACGTCATAAGACTCATGGAGAACGAGAACTTCGACCTCCTCGTCGTGTCTAGGAGCTACGGCTCGGAGGTCACCAAGACGTCCCCCGTGAGCCCCGTCGTTCTGAAGATAGTCCAGCATCTTGAGAGCCCGGTTATAATCTACTAGTTGGGTGATGACCATGGAGCAGACCATCGCAGCAGGAATAGCCGTCGCAGTGTTCCTGGTAACCTACGCCATGATAATCAGCGAGAGGGTTCACAGAACGGTCGCGGCCCTCTTCGGTGCGGCCGTTGTGCTGTTCCTCGGCATAGTGCCGTGGGAGGCACTTCCCGAGCACCTCGACCTCGACACGCTCTTCCTCCTCATCGGCATGATGATAATCGTCAACACCTCCAAGGAGAGCGGTCTCTTTGAGTTCATAGCCATAAAAACCGCCAAGTTTGCCAGGGGGAGTCCTATGAAGGTTCTTCTGCTGTTCTCCGTTGTTACCGCAGTCATAAGCTCGGTTCTTGACAACGTTACGACCGTCCTGCTATTGACCCCGATGCTCCTCTACATAACGCGCCTAATGGACATCAATCCTGTCCCGTTTCTCCTAGCGGAGGTCTTTGCCTCCAACATAGGTGGAACTGCCACCCTCATTGGAGATCCCCCCAACATAATGATAGGCTCCGCGGCCAGGCTGAGCTTCAATGAGTTCCTCTTTAACATGGGGCCAATAGCGCTCGTGGACCTCTTCACTTCCCTCGGGATAATATACCTAGTTTACCGGAACGCCATGAAGATCAGCGACGCCAAGAGGGACAAAATACTTTCGACCCTCAGTGAGCTCGATGAGAGGGATGCCATAAGGGACTACTCCCTCTTCAAGAAGTCCGTGGCGGTCATACTTGGGGTAGTCATGCTCTTTTTCATCCACGATCGGCTGGGGATTGAGCCGGCAGTCGTTGCCCTCACCGGCGCCTCCGTTCTCCTCCTGTGGAGCGGGATGGACCCGGAGGAGATCCTCGAAAAGGTCGAGTGGACGGCAATATTCTTCTTCATGGGCCTCTTCATACTCGTCGGTGCCCTCGTGGAGACAGGCATCATCGACGGGGTTGCCCGCTGGATACTGGGATACATCGGGAACACCGGCGAGGCGCTGATTATAATAACCTGGTTCTCCGCGGTCTCCTCCGCCATAGTGGACAACATCCCCCTCACTGCGGCGATGATACCCCTCATAAAGGCAATGGGGAGTTCGATGAACGTTTACCCGCTCTGGTGGGCCCTCTCCCTCGGAGCCTGCCTCGGCGGCAACGGAACTGCAATAGGTGCGAGCGCCAACGTGGTTGTCATCGGTATCGCCAGCAGGGAGGGCGTTCGGATAACGTTTATGGACTTCCTCAAGGTTGGGCTTGTTATAATGTTCGTCACCGTTGCTATAGGACTGGGGCTGCTCTGGATAAGGTATATAGGGGTGTGATGTCATGCGGATACTCGTCCTCGTTGATGGTTCGAAGTGGAGCCAGAAGGCGGCGCTTCACGCCATCGCCATAGCCAAAAAGAAGAGGGGAAAGGTCATACTCTTCTCGGTCCTGGACAGGAGGGAAGCCAGGGCCATGGCCTTCAACCTGGGAATGTTCAGCGAGAACCTCTCGGAGGTTGAGAGGTTTGAGGAGGAGATATGGAAGGACATGAAGAGGAGCATCAAGCACCTGATGACGAACCTCCTGGAGCTCTGTCAGGAGGAGGGCGTGAACTGCTCCTTCAGGATAGTCGAGGGTTCTGCCAAGGAAAAGATCCTCGAAGAGGCCAACTCTGGGGGCTACAGTCTGGTCGTCATGGGTGCCTACGGCAGGAGCGGAAAAACGAGGATAGGGAGCCTTCTCGAGGAGGTAGTCGGTCTGATAGGCCCCCCGGTCATGGTGGTTCGTTAGCGCCTCCAGAGCGAGAGCACTAACAGGGCCAGAACGACCACCTCCAGGGCGCCCACCACCAGCCCCACGTCCCGCTCTATCCACGCCGCCAGTTTGGCGGTCTCTATCGTCTTTTTGATTGCGAGCAGGAGGAAGGCTATCACCAGGTACATTGCCGGGCGCAGATGGCTCTTCCTGTACGCGATGAATGAGATTCCCGCCAGCGTCAGCGCAAGGATCAGCGCCATGATAGCGAGTAGGGTTTCCATCATTCTCCATCACCCACGCTCGTCAGCAGGTCTATCAGGTTGTCGGCCAGCTTCTCCCACAGGCTCGGCCGGTACTCCTTTATCAGCCTTGCTATCAGCTCGGGATCGTAGGAGAGGGTGTATATGACGCTCCTGCTTTCCTTCTCCGCGGTCACGACACCGAGCTTTATCAGTTCGTTCATGTGGTAGCTCACCGTCGGCTGGCTGAGTCCAAGGCTCCTCGCCATGTCCTTCTGGTTCTTCGGCCCCTCCATGAGGAGCAGTAGTATCCTTCTCCTCGTCTCAGTGGATATGGCTATGAGCAGCCTCTGTGCCTTCTCCTCAAAGCCTTTCGGGAACAGGTAGCGCCTCTTGCCCGTTTTCCTTGAGAATACTCTGCCCTCCTTTTCGAGTTTCCGGAGATGGTACTGCAGGTCGCCTATTCCTATCCCGAGCTCCCTTGCCAGCTCCCGGAAGGTTATCCCCGGCTTGTCCGTGATAGTTTCGAGTATCTCGTTACGCCGCTCCATGGCCAACCCTTAAACCCTGTGGTTCATCCATCTATACCCGTCCTCTATGACAACCCATATAAAGGAACTCCCTTTTATGTCCATCGGTGTGCGTATGGAGGAACTGGTGAGAAAGGCCGAGGAACTGGCGGGACGTTACGGTATACCATATTATGAGATTAGGATAACCCGTGTCACGGCAACCCATCTCGGCATGCAGAACGGCCAGCTGGAGGAGCTTTCCCTCAACACCGAGATGGGAATAGGCGTCAGGGCGTTCAACAGCGCCTGGGGTTTCTCCAGCGCGAACGACATGAGACGGGCGGAGGGCGCTATAAAAACAGCGATGAAAATTGCGAGGCTCTCAAGAGGGAAATCGGAGATTTACCTCGGTGACCCCGTGAAGGACAGGGCGGTGGTCGGTGTTAAAAAGCCCTTCACGGACATCGACATCGAGGACAAGCTCGCCCTGGTGAAGGAGATCGATTCTCTTCTGAGCGGGGATGCCATCTCAAGCAGGCGCGTCCACTACGGGGACGGTCTCAAGGAGACCTTCTACTTCAACTCCCTGGGAAGCGAGATAGAGACGGTGACCCCTCGCCTTCGAATCGCCCTCTCGGTTACTGCCAGGGAGAACGGCGAGATGCAGGGCTACTGGAAGAGCTTCGGCGGGACGGCTGGCTGGGAGCTGCTGGAGGGAATAGACTTCCCCCTGTGGGCGGACCTCATTAAGGAAAAAGCCGTCTCTCTCCTCCACGCCCGCTCGCCGCCCTCGGGCGAGTTCGATGTGATAATGGACCCGGAGCTTACCGGAGTCTTCATCCACGAGGCCCTTGGTCACGCCGCCGAGGCGGACGCCGTCAAGAACGGCGACAGCATACTCGCGGGCAGGCTGGGGGAGAGAATAGCCGTTGAGGGGCTCACGGTCGTTGACG
>NZ_LLYW01000045.1 GCF_001484195.1 Thermococcus celericrescens | reverse complement strand
AAGGGCATCAGTGGGAACTCCAACAAGGGTAAAAAGCAGAATTATCTCCTCTCCCACGTCTGGCGGTTTAATTACGTTATCAAACGCTTGAAGGAAGTTGCTGGGGAGTATGATATTCGGGTTTTGGTTGTGGACGAGGTTTTCACGTCTAAGCGTTGTCCCGTCTGCGGGAGGCCTCACGAGGGGGCTCGCTTCCTTCGTGGTTTGTTTAAGTGTCCCGAGACGGGGCTTGTCTTCAATTCAGACTTGGTTGGGGCGTTTAATATTTTGAAGAGGGCTGTGGGAACGATAACCCTGAACTTGGGCGGTTTGTACGCTCAAGGGAGGGGTAATTGGGGGAAGGCCGGGCCGGAGGGGTCTAAGACCCGCTTTTTAGTGGGTTTGAATGAGACCCCTCAAACCTCTCCGCCTTTAACGAGGGGTTAAGCCGAACCCTCGCCCCTCACGGCGGGAAGGAGGTCAGCTCCAGGCCTGCTATTTTCAAAACATCGTCCTTGTTTCCCTTTGCCAATAAGATGTAAATGTTGGTCTCATCCTCTATTTTCAACAGGAGCAATGTGCTATTGTCCTTTTCGAAGATAACTCCCTTCGGGAGTGTCTTGAATTTGGTGTAACCTGCTCCTTTAAGATAGTTCAGGTATCTTTCCACGTATTCCTCCGGACTTTTGTGATACCTGAGCTGGAAGGCCGCGATGATCTTGGACTCCTCTGGCGTTTCTCCGTACTTTACCTTCGAGATTACGATGGAGGTCTCCTTGGGGTACGCGTAGAGTGCCAGATAAACCCTCCCGGAGAGGTTATGTTCTCTGTGGAGGCTCCTGGAAGAACAAAGCCAGTCCAGTTCTCGGAAAAGCCTTCGAGGGATTTAAAGTGGCATCCCGGCCTCTCCTCGGTCCAGTTTAAACGGTTGAAGTTGAAAAAGCCTACGAGTACGTGCCTCGGACTTCCATTTACAACCTCGTCGAGGGTTATTCCCATAAATCTTGCCCCTGGAGGAAAGCCAGGGCCACTGACAATCGGTGGTTTAAGGCCGCTCACGTTCACCGGCACCTTAGAGAAGCACGGATTAGGAGTATTTGTTGTTTTATCGAGGAAGACAACGCTCCCGACTAGTGTCAAAAGGAAAATTAAGAGAAAAAGATGAAAATTCCGCTTTTTCATCGAATCTACCTCCTACGCACGAAGATAAACCATGCATCCTCCCAATTTCCGTCCACTATGTAATGGCTGGCACTGTCCCATGTATCATGAATTTCCCAGTAAAATGCACCGGCATATCCGACATAACCAACGACTGTAACCGTATGGTTTACGTAATTTTGGGAGTGGTCTAATGCAGAGCCTCCCTCAATCATCCACAGTAAAATGGGATGGTTGTTGATATCTGATATTGCATCGTAGAATCCTGTTGAGCGGCTTTCCCACCAAGCAGTATAGTCATTTTCAACGATATTATTGAGAGTTATTATTTTTGAAATACGCTGATATTCTTCATGAAGGTTTTCTATGCCTGGAACTACGTTGTAACTCCAAGTGGCCCCTGTCGCGTTTGTTTGTAGAGTATGATGAAGAACATCAATCAACGCTTCCCTGTCCCAAGAATCTTGAAGCTGGGGTTCAAGTATGCTATCACCATTGAAACGGCTATGTGGGTACATCAGTCACACCAGGACCATGGGTCATCACTGGGACCCACGTTGTAAGGATACGGCTTTGGATTGTCATCGTCATCCGTTGTGGTCCAAGCTGGCACATTTGAAATATGCTTTTCCACGTAAGTAGACATCGTCGATGTATGTCACTTGTTGCCTCTGCGGATAGTATGTAGGGTTTGTGCGAGAATTCCAGTTTAACGGCTTTTGGGACGGAAACAATTCTACCGTGAATGTCAATTGCTTTCCCGTTCCCCAGCTCTACGCTGTAGCTTAATCCACCGTAATACAGCAACCGGTGCTGTTTTGTTAAAAATCCCTGGATTCTGACTGCACCGATTCTTCCCAGCCTCTTGCTCGGTGCTTCTCCTTTCCCGAACTCAAGAACAGGGGGCATATACCTCTGCGCCGCCACGAGTATAAAACCATCTGGCTTGCCTTTCACAAGTACTGTGAACTCGTAGGCGCTCTTGGTTCCGTTAGGGAAGTAGTACACCACAGGCAGAGAAAGTTTTGCGTTCTTCCAGTCTTCAAAGTTCGGAACGTTTGAGGATGCCCACTGCGGGTGTCTCTGAGCGACAGGCATGGCTTCAGCTGGCGTCACGGAACCAGTGTGGCCCTTCGGGAGAACCATGCTTAAAGCTCCAGTGAGGCTACTCAAAACTAAAACCGCAAAAACGGCCACAAATGTCCTGGTCATCCACTTCTTCAAGAGGGTCACCATTGGACATATTATCCAGAATTCTTATAAATCTTGTGCGGACACAAATTTATAAACGACTTGTTACTTCCCTTTAAACTGGACTTAGTGAATACAGCCGCACATCAGAGGGAGGAACTAAAAAGTGTAGAGACTCTCAAAGTCCACCCGCGCGGTCATATCTATGTTTATCGGCGTTACACTGACCTTTCTCTCTACCTTCAGGGCGTAGGCGTCAGTTCCGGGCTCGAACTTCTCGCACTTCCTTCCGACTATCCAGTAGTATGGATGTCCCCTCGGATCGATGCGCTCCTCTATAGTCGGGCGGTATCTCCTCCTGGCGAGTCTCGTTACCACTATCCCGGTCTCCGGCGTGGCATCCCTGGGCACGTTCACGTTGAGCATGTCAATGCCATCGGGAAAGCCCCTCTCAAGAACTGCTTTGGCTATCCTCCTCAGAAAATGCGATGCAACGGAGAAGTCTATTCCCTCCCCCTCACTGAGGGTCTTTCTCCAGTCAACTTCAAGGCTCACGGCTATGCTGGGAATACCGTGCGTGGCAGTTTCAATAGCCGCCGATGCTGTTCCCGAAACGGTTATCTCGGTGCTGAGGTTCTCACCGAGGTTTATCCCGCTTATAGCGAGGTCGAAGTCGGTGAAGCGCGCGAGGGCGAAGATTACACAGTCCACAGGCATTCCATCGAGACCGTAGGCAACCTTTGCGCCGGGGACGTCAACGAGCTTGGCCCTGAGGGGGCGGTGAAGGGTCATTGCCCTGCCACTGGCACTCCTCTGGAAGAGCGGCGCGACCACGTAAACCTCCCCGAGGTCTTTCACAGCTTCGACAGCCGCCCTCAAGCCCCTGGAATAAATCCCGTCATCGTTCGTGATGAGTATCCTCGGCATGGTTCTGGTTAATCCCTCACCTTTAAAAACCCTAACTTCCAGCGAGGCTTAGGTGAGAAGATGACCTACTGGACGAGCGAGGACAACGTCGCCGGGAAACCCGGAACGGCGCTGTTTATCATACTCCCAACCATTGGATGCTACCGCTTCAGGATCAACCAGGCCTGCTACATGTGCGCTTATCCCACCGCGGCGCCTAGGGTCAGGTGGAGCCAGGACGCCATAGTGGACTACGTCAAAGAGGCCCTCAAGAAAATCGAAGGCAAAAATGGGCCTTTCGCGGTCAGAATGTTCACCTCGGGCTCGTTCCTGGACAACGGCGAGCTTAAGCCCGAAACGAGGAGGAAGATCTTCGAGATTCTGGCGGATTTCGATGATGTTAGGGAGATAGTCATCGAGAGCAGGAGCGAGCTGGTCCGCTACGATGCCGTTAAGGAGCTGGCTGAGATAGTCCCTGATAAACACTTCGAAGTTGCCATAGGCCTTGAAACGGCCAACGACGATATAGCCGATGTCTCAATCAACAAGGGCAACACCTTCGAGGACTTCGTTAAGGCGGCAGAGACGACCCACGAAGCTGGAGCAAAGGTCAAGACCTACCTCCTGCTGAAGCCTATTTTCCTGAGCGAACGCGACGGCATAGAGGACGCCAAGGAGGGTATAATCAAAGCCGAGCCCTACACTGACACCTTCTCGATAAACATCACCGACATCCAGAAGGGAACGCTGTACGAGAGGCTCTGGGAAAAGAGGGAGTACCGCCCGCCCTGGCTTTGGAGCGCGGTTGAGGTCCTGGTCTGGGCGAAGAAGCGCTTCCCGAACAAGAGGATCCTGAGCGACCCGGTGGGGGCTGGCTCGAAGCGCGGGCCCCACAACTGCCTCACGGACTACGACCGGACCATAGGAAGAGCGATAAAGAAGTTCTCGGCAACGCAGGATTTGAGCCACATCGAGAACCTCAAGCCAGAGTGCCTCGAGAGATGGGAGTACATAGTCGAAAACGGTCTCCTCGACTGGCAGCTGCTGACGTGGTGAATGTATTTCGTTTTTGAAAGAGTTTTCATGCCCTCTTTTCGTTCTCCTTATAACGCCCCTCGTGATTCTTTGATGCCCATTTATGGGCACCCACGAAAGCTTTAAATGTTGACAAACGTAAAAGGACTTAGCAAATCGCGGGTGATGCTTATGGCAGCTGTCGAAGGGAAAACCGTTGTCGTGAAGGAGAACTACCTCGTTACCGGCAAGGCGGAAGGTGTTGTTGAAATCGACGTCGACACTTTTCTCTGCAAGGGCTGCGGTGTTTGCGTTGAAATGTGCCCGAGAAAAGTGTTTGAGTGGAGCAAGGAGCTCAGCGAAAAGGGCGTTCACTACCCGGTTCCTGTTAACGCCGAGAAGTGCGTCAAGTGCAAGCTCTGCGAGCTTCTCTGCCCGGACTTTGCCATCGCGGTTAGGTGGTGACTCATGATAATCAGAGGAAACGAGCCGGATCAGATTCGGCTCATAAAAAGGCTTTACAAACCGGGCAACTACTTCATGCAGGGCAACGAGGCGGTAGCTTATGGCGCCCTCTTCGCCGGATGCCGCTTCTACGCGGGTTATCCGATAACCCCATCCAGCGAGATAGCGGAGACGATGGCTCGCGAACTGCCTAAGCTCGGCGGCTACTATCTCCAGATGGAGGATGAGATTGGGAGCATAGCCGCGATGGTCGGCGCCTCCTGGACAGGATTCAAGGTCATGACTGCCACAGCTGGACCGGGATTCAGCCTCATGCAGGAAAACCTCGGCTATGCCGTGATGACCGAGACCCCGCTCGTTCTGGTCGACGTCCAGAGGAGCGGCCCCTCAACCGGACAGGCCACGAAGGGAGCTCAGGGCGACTTCTTCCAGGCCAGATGGGGAACCCACGGCGACCATCCGATCGTTGCCGTTTCTCCAACGAGCGGGCAGGATGCATTCTGGGAGACGATAAGAGCATTTAACATCGCCGAAAAGCTGAGAACTCCAGTTGTGGTGCTCTTCGATGGAGTCCTCGCCCACACGAGGGAGCAGATAAAGATTCCGGACGTTTCTGAGGTTGAAATAACCTACCGCAAGCTTCCGGAGAACGAGGAAGAGGCAAAGCTTCCCTTCGGCGACCCCCACGGGGACGGCGTTCCACCCATGCCGCTCTTCGGCCACGGCTACTTCACCCACGTCACCGGTTCGACTCACAAAGAGACCGGCCTGAGGGATGTTTACACCCCCGAGGTCCACGACAGGCTCGTGAGGAGAATCCACCGCAAGATCGAGAAGAACCGCGAAGTTTACGAGAAGTACGAGGAGCACTTCACGGACGACGCCGAGATACTCGTCGTCAGTTGGGGAGTGACGGCTAGGCCCGCCCTTGGAGCGGTTCTCAGGGCCAGGGAGGAAGGAATAAAGGCCGGCCTCTTCGTGCCGAAGACCGTTCACCCGTTCCCGGCCGAGAGAATGAGGGAGCTGGCGAAAAAGGCAAGGACGATACTCGTCGCCGAGATGAACCTCGGCCAGATGATAATCGAGGTCGAGCGCTACGTTAACGACGACGTCCTCCTCAAGGGCGTGAACAAAATCGGCGGAGTGCCTCTGACCGTTGAGGAGATCCTCCGCAAGATAAGGGGTGTTGCCTGATGGCGAAGAAGATATACTCCACCTATCCGATGGTTAAGTACCTCCGCAAGGAGGCCCTTCCCACCGCTCTCTGTCCCGGCTGCGGCGGTGGAACGGTCCTCAACGCCTTCGCGAACGCGATCGACGGTCTCAAGATTGACCCCAAGGACCTCGTCGTCGTTAGCGGTATAGGCTGCTCCGCCTGGATAGCCTCACCGTACTTCCTCGCCGACACCCTCCACACGACCCACGGGAGGGCGATAGCTTCGCCACCGGCGTCAAGGTGGGCCTTCCCGACAAGAAAGTCGTCGTCATAAGCGGTGACGGTGATTTGGCGAGCATAGGCGGCAACCACCTGCTCCACGCCGCGAGGAGGAACATAGACATAACGGTCATCCTCGTGAACAACTTCATCTACGGAATGACGGGCGGCCAGGTCGCCCCGACGACGCCGTTCGGCGCTAAAACGACCACCAGCCCGTACAGGAACATAGAGCACCCGCTTCAGATTTCCGAGACTGTCGCTGCCGCCGGAGCGAGCTACGTTGCCAGGTGGACCACCGCCCACGTCTACCAGCTCATCGAGAGCATAAAGAAAGCCCTCCAGGTTAAGGGCTTCTCGCTCGTTGAGGTCATCTCCCAGTGCCCTGTCCAGTTCGGAAGGAGGAACAGGATGAAGGAGCCGGCCGAGATGCTCAGGTGGTTCCTCAAGAACTCAGTCCCGGTCAGCAGGGCGAGAAACATGAGCCCGGAGGAGCTTGAGGGCAAGTTCGTCATAGGAGAGATAGTCAACAGGGAGAGGCCGGAGTTCACCACGGAGCTTAACAAGCTGATTGATGAAGTCCAGGAGCACTTCGGGCTTAAGGGTGAAGATGATGGAGTTTGAGACCATTGGCAGAAGGCTGAGGGAGGCATTTGGGAACAGGGTTGAGGAGATCATCGTCTTCGGTTCAAGGGTTAGGGGAGACTACAGGGAAGAGAGCGACTTAGACGTTCTTCTAGTCTTTAAAGACGGGATAAAGCCGGAGGACTGGGACGAGATAGGAAGGCTGAGCGCCGAGCTTACCCTTGAGCTGGGCGTCTCGGTCATGATAGTGCCCCATACCTCCAGAAAAGACAGCCTTTACACCACAGCGAAGACGGAGGGTGTGACGGTATGAAAAAGGAAGAGATCAGCGCTCTGCTGAAAAAAGCAGATGAGAGACTCAAGGCCACCAAAGAGCTCTTTGAGAAGGGCTATTATGCATTCACCATATCAAGCACCTACTACGTCATGTTCTACTGTGCAAGGGCGCTTCTTCTCTCGAAGGGCATAACGCCGAAGAGCCACGCAGGGGTTCACGCCCAGCTCGGAAAGGAGTTTGTCAAAACGGGGGAGATTCCCGCGAGGCTCTACACCGGCTATTCCAAGGCGTTAAACATGCGCCATACTGCCGATTACGATGTTTTCGTGGAGTACACTGAGGAGGAAGCCCGTGAGGTTTTGAAGTACGCGGAAGAATTTTTGGCATTCACGAAATCCTACCTGGAGGGGATTGGAGATGCAGGTTAGGTTTGCAGGCATAGGAGGCCAGGGTGTTGTTCTGGCCGGCGTCATACTCGGCGAGGCCGCCGCCATAGAGGGGCTGAACGTCGTCCAGACCCAGGATTACAGCTCCGCGAGCAGGGGCGGCCACTCTATAGCGGACGTGATAATATCTAAGGAGCCGATTTACGACGTCATAGTCACCGAGGCGGACGTTCTCGTCGCACTCGCCCAGCTCGGCTACGACACCGTAAAGGACGAGCTGAGGAAGGACGGGCTGCTGATTATAGACACAGACCTGGTTAAGCCCGATAGGGACTACATCGGTGCCCCGTTCACGCGCCTGGCGGAGGAGAGCACCGGTCTGGCACTTACCGTCAACATGGTCGCCCTCGGCTACCTCGTGGCGAAAACCGGCGTTGTGAAGAAGGAAAACGTCGAGGAGGCCATAAGGAGGAGGGTTCCCAAGGGAACCGAGGATATAAACATCAAAGCCTTCAGGGTCGGTTACGAGGAGGGATGTGGATGAGATATCCGTTTCCGGTTGGCAGAAGCGACTTCATTCAGGGTGATGAGGCGATAGCAAGGGCGGCGATCCTCGCGGGATGCCGCTTCTACGCGGGCTATCCAATCACGCCGGCCAGTGAGATATTCGAGGCCATGGCCATTTACATGCCGCTGGTGGACGGTGTAAGTATACAGATGGAAGACGAGCTGGCGAGCATGGCGGCGATAATCGGAGCCTCCTGGACAGGCACCAAGGCCATGACGGCAACGAGCGGCCCGGGATTCAGTCTCATGCAGGAGAACCTCGGCTACGCGATAATGACGGAAACTCCGGTTGTTGTCGTGGACGTCCAGCGCGGCGGCCCATCAACGGGCCAGCCGACCCTCGCGGCCCAGGGCGACATAATGCAGGCCATCTGGGGAACGCACGGCGACCATTCACTGATAGTCCTCAGTCCCTCAACCGTCCAGGAGGCCTTTGACTTCACCATAAGGGCCTTCAACCTGGCCGAGAAGTACAGGACGCCGGTGGTTCTTCTCACCGACGCGGAGATAGCACACATGCGTGAGCGCGTTTACATTCCCCAGCCTGGGGAGGTCGAGATAATCGACCGCAAGCTTCCGGCCAGCGAGGAGGAGGCGAAGTTCCCGTTCGGCGACATACACGGCGACGGAGTGCCGCCGATGCCGATATTCGGCAAGGGGTACAGAACCTACGTCACTGGCCTCACCCACGACGAGAGGGGAAGACCCAAGACGGTGGACGCAGAGGTTCACGAGAAGCTCATACGGAGAATAATCGAAAAGTTGGAGCACAACAGGGAGGACATCATCTCCTACGATGCCTTCGAGCTCGATGACGCTGAGGTAGCGATAATAAGCACGGGCATAGTCTCCCGCTCGGCGGTAAGAGCCGTTAAGATACTCCGCGAGAGGGGCGTTAAGGCCGGCCTTCTCAAGCTCAACACGATATGGCCCTTCGACTTCGACATGATTGAGGAGCTTGCCGAGCGCGTGAGGAAGATATACGTCCCGGAGATGAACCTCGGACAGCTATACCACCTCGTCAAAGAGGGCGCCAACGGAAAAGCGGAGGTCGAGCTGATAGCGAAGATAGGCGGCGAGGTTCACACTCCGATGGAGATAGTCGAAAGGGTGGTGGGCTGAATGTACCTGAAATCCGCTTACGAGATTCGCGACAAGTACCTGAGAAAGGACATGCTTCCTACAATATTCTGTCCGGGCTGTGGAATAGGCTCGGCACTCCAGTACACGCTCCGTGCGATAGACGACCTCGGCCTCAACCCGGACGAGATAGTCTGGGTCAGCGGAATAGGCTGTTCCTCCCGCGTTCCGGGCTTCGTCAACTTCGACGGCCTGCACACAACCCACGGGAGGGCTCTGGCGTTTGCAACGGGCATAAAGCTTGCCAATCCTGACCTCAAGATAATCGCCTTCATGGGCGACGGCGATGCCGCAGCCATCGGTGGAAACCACTTCATTCACGCCATCAGAAGGAACCTCGACGTTACGGTGATACTCATCAACAACTTCACCTACGGAATGACCGGCGGACAGGTCGCGCCGACGGCCCTTAAGGGCCTGCGCGGAACGACCGCTCCCTACGGCCAGTTTGAGAACCCCTTCGACATAGCCGACCTCGCGGTTTCGGCTGGAGCCAACTACGTGGCAAGGTGGAGCGTCTTCAACTACCTCCAGGGAATCAACAGCATAAAGAAGGCCCTCAACAAGGAAGGCTTTACCCTCGTCGAGTTCCTCTCTCCGTGCCCGATAAGCTTCGGAAGAAGGAACAGGATGAAGACCGCTCCGGAACTGCTCCGCTGGTATCAGAAGATAACCGTTCCTCTGGCAAAGGCCAAGAAGATGCCGCCGGAGGAGCTTGAGGGCAAGATAGTCATCGGCGAGTTTGCCGACAGGGACAGACCCGGTCTCGTGAGGGAGTACGAGGCGTACAAGAGGCGCGCCAAGAAGATGATGGGGTGGGAAGAATGAGGAAGGAGATACTCTTCAGCGGCTTTGGCGGTCAGGGAGTCATTTTAGCGAGCGTCATACTTGGAAGGGCCGCTGCCGTCTACGAGAACCTCTACGCCGTCCAGACCCAGGCCTACGGGCCGGAGTCGAGGGGTGGAGCGAGCAAGGCGGAAGTAGTCATAAGCGACGAGCCCATAGACTACCCCAAGACCCTCAAGCCGGACTGTGCGGTTTTCTTCTCCCAGGAGGCTTACAACAAGTACCTCCACACCGTTAGGAAGGGTGCTCGCATAATAGTCGAGGAGGAGCTCGTTCCGCACAGGGACACTGAGTTCGAAAAGGGGCTTGAGGTGGTCTCGCTACCGCTCACGGAGATAGCCGAGGAAACCACCGGACTGAGCCTCACCATGAACATCCTCACCCTTGGAATCCTGACGGCCTGGACCGGTGTCGTGAGCAGGGAGGCTATAGAAAAGGCCGTTCTGGATGCGGTCCCCAAGGGCACCGAGGAGATAAACCTCAAGGCACTTCACAAGGGCTTCGAGCTTGGGGAGAAGGCAGGGGCTGGAGACCGCTGACCCCTTTCTTTCCCAAAAACTTATCAACCCGCGCTCCCATTTCTTACCATGCTCATCAACGAGACCAAGGAGAGAACGTGGCACGGGCCTGTGAAGCTGGCGGACAGCTTCTTTAAGCGCTTCAGGGGATTAATGCTGGTTAGAAACGTCAACTATGCCCTGGTCTTCGTTCTTCCGGCAGAAACCAAGGCCAACGCTTCAATCCATACCTTCTTCATGCTGAGCGATATAGACGTAATCTGGCTGGACTCCGCGAGATGGGTGGTGGACTTTAAAACCGCCCGGAAATGGCGGCTCTACGCTCCGAAAGAGTCGGCCAAGTACATAATAGAGGGACCGGTGGGGCTGATAAAAACGCTCGACGTTGAAGAGGGCGATTTGATAAGCTGGACCCCCAGCGAGGAGAAAGAAAGGGCCGTGCCGGTGAAGGTGTCGCTGCCCGATGGCCTCTCCTTCGAGAAGGGAACCAACGGAATGGCGCTCACGGAGAGTGTGCGGGAAGTGAAGGTGAAGGGGAACTAAAACTCAAACTCTACCCCGTTCTCCTCGCCCTCCCAGAGGATTACTCTTTTGAGCCTGACGCCCTCTGGCAGTTTTTTTTCCACCTCTTCCGCAATCCACAGGGCCACGTTTTCGGTCGTCGGGTTTTCGAAGAGAGCGTTTAAGTTCCTGTGGTCGAGTTTCCCAATGATTTCATTCACGATTCTCCTCAGCTCGAGGAAGTCCATCACGTAGCCGTTCTCCAGTGGACCTTCGACGGCCACCTCAAGCCTGAAGGTGTGGCCGTGTATCTCCTCCGGCTTTCCGTTGATCAGAACGGCATGTGCGGCTTCAAATTTGAAGCGCTCGATGATTCTGGCTCTCATGATACCCACCACCGGTCTTGGATGTTATTCAAACTAAAACCTTTGGGCCGGGATTATGCATAACTCAACATATTTTAACCATTTAAAAATAACCCACCGTAATGTTTAAAACCCGCAGGTCTTATAAGGGGCTAAACCCATTGCCGGGACGGTGGTTAAAATGGTCAGGTACATGGTAACGTCCGCTCTTCCTTACGCTAACGGTCCGATTCACGCGGGGCACTTGGCAGGAGCATACCTTCCAGCAGACATCTTCGTGCGCTACCTGAGGCTCAAGGGAGAGGAGGTGCTCTTCGTCTGTGGAACCGATGAACACGGAACCCCCATAACCTTCCGCGCGCTCAAGGAGAACCGGAGCGCCAGGGAAATCGTTGACGAGTTCCACGAGCACATAAAGACGACCTTTGAGAGGGCCAAGATAAGCTTCGACTACTTTGGCAGAACCGAGCTGCCGGTTCACTACCGCATAAGCCAGGAGTTCTTCCTCAAGGCGCTTGAGAACGGCCATCTCGTCAAGAAGGTCACCAAGCAGGCATACTGCGAGCACGACAAGATGTTCCTACCGGACAGGTTTGTGATAGGGACCTGTCCCTACTGCGGCGCCGAGAACCAGCGCGGCGACCAGTGTGAGGTCTGCGGCCACCCGCTGACTCCTGAGATACTCATAAACCCGCGCTGCAACCTGTGCGGCAATCCAATCACCACAAAAGACTCCGCCCATTACTACATCCGGATGCAGGACTTCGAAGAGAGGCTGAAGGAGTGGGTTCTCAGCCAGGAGCACTGGAAGCCGAACGTCAGGAACACCGTTCTCGGCTGGATCAACGAGGGGCTCGAAGAGAGGGCCATGACGAGGGACCTCAACTGGGGAATACCCGTCCCCCTCGACGACGAGGACATTAAAGGAAAGGTGCTCTACGTCTGGTTCGAGGCACCTATAGGCTACATCTCGATCACAATCGAGCACCTGAAGCAGGAGGGAAGAGAGAACGAGTGGAAGAAGTTCTGGCTCAACCTCGACGGCGAGACCAGGGTAATCCACTTCATCGGTAAGGACAACGTGCCCTTCCACGCGATATTCTGGCCCTCCTTCCTGATGGCCTACGGGAAGTATAGAGATGAGGAAGTCGAGGCCGAGTGGAATCTGCCCCACGACATCCCGGCCAACGAGTACCTCAACCTTGAGGGCAAGAAGTTCTCGACGAGCAGGAACTGGGCCATATGGGTTCACGAGTTCCTCGACGCCTTCCCAGCCGACTACCTGCGCTACTACCTCACCGCCATAATGCCCGAAACTCGCGACAGCGACTTCAGCTTCGCCGACTTCAAGAGCAAGATAAACGAGGAGCTCGTCAACAACCTCGGCAACTTCGTTCACAGGGCGATGACCTTTGCCAACCGCTACTTCGATGGAACTGTGCCGGAGAGAGGCGAGCTGGACGACCTCGACAGGCAGGCCTTCGAGGAGATTGAGAAGGCATTTGAGGAGACCGGAAAGCTGATAGCCCAGTACAAGTTCAAGGACGCCCTCAAGAGGGTTATGGAGCTCGCCATCTTTGGCAACCGCTACTTCGACTACCAGAAGCCGTGGAAGACCGCCAAAACCGACCGCGTAAGGACGGCAACCACAGTGAACATCTCCCTCCAGATAGTCAAGGCGCTCGGAGTACTCCTTGAGCCGTTCCTCCCCGATGCGAGCGAGAAGATATGGCACCTACTCAACCTTGAAGAGCTCAAGCGCTGGGAGTTCACCGAGCTTCCTGCTGGCCACCGCGTCAGGAAGGCCAGCCCGATGTTCAAGAAGGTAACCGACGGGGACATCATCTACTTCATCGTGAACTACATAGCACGGGGCAATCCCAAGAGCGCCAGGCTGCTCCTTGACAAATACTACAAGCGGGACGATGTAGTGAAGGTTGCATTCGAGCGCTTTGGAGATGCCAAACGGGAAGAGGCGATGGCAATCCTTAAGAGCATCTACGGGGATGAAATCGGGCCTAAAACTGAAAAGCCCGAAAAAGCTTCGAAGAAGGAGAAGGCGAAGAAAAAGGAGAAAGGTGGTGGAAGCATGGAGTACATAAGCTTTGACGACTTCCTAAAGCTTGATCTGAGGGTCGGGAAGATAATCGAGGTCAGCGACCACCCCAATGCCGACAGGCTCTACGTGGTCAAGGTTGACCTTGGGGACGAAGTCAGGCAGCTCGTTGCCGGGCTGAAGAAGTACTACAAGCCGGAAGAGCTGCTCAACCACTACGTCGTCATCATAGCAAACCTTGAACCTAAGAAGCTCCGCGGCGTTGAGAGCCAGGGAATGCTTCTGGCAGCCGACGACGGCGAAAACGTCGCCCTGCTGATGCCGGATAAAGAAATAAAGCTGGGTGCAAGAATAAGGTGAGGGCTCAAAGTTTGAGCTCCACCCAGTTCTCCCTCTTCTTCTTGTAGACCCTCACCAAGCCCCGCTTCTCAAGGCGCTGGAACATCCTCCAGGCGGTTGTCTTTGGAATCCCGAGCATCTCCCGGACTTCAGCCTGTTTGGCCCTGCCACCCCTGTCGAACAGGTAGAGCAGCGCATTCTCCTCGTCCTTTGTCAGTTCGTACTCCTTGAGGCGTCTCTCGAAGTCCTCCCTGCTGATGCCGGGGGTCCTTTCCTCTTCTCCCCCGTGCTTCATGTAGGCAAAGCCTCCACCTGCGGCAAGTGCGAGGAGGGCCAGGATACCGACCACCGTCCAGTTCGTGGAGCCCTCATCAGGAGCACTCGGAGTCGAGGATGGAGAGCTCGGATTGGAGGGCACCGTTGAGTTGGAAAGTTCAGTGGTCGTTCCCGATGTGGGCGGGACGGTTGGAACCTCGGTTCCCGTTGGTCGGTATTCAAGGACATAGGAAACCGTCTGGTTTCCAGCCGGCATTAGTATCGAATTCCCATTTATCTCAAGGGGTATGTCGGTGAGGTCAACTATGACAGCGTTATCTGGAAACGTGATTTTAACAGGGGTAGTTGAACTGAAACGAACACTCCATATGGCGCCAGTTTTTGCGGTCAGGTCGGGAGTGTAATAGGTTATTCTAACGCCCGTGGCGTTTTCAAAGTACACGGTAAGAGTGGAGCCGTTTATCTCATACGGCAGGGGTTTTCCATTCTCATCGATAACGGTCAGCCCCTCAACGTTGGTGGCGAGGAGCGGGACGGAAAAGCTGACCGTGTAGTTTTCGGGAACGATAACCTCAACTACCTTAACGTATCCGTCGGAATAGACCGTGAGGCCCAGGGACTCGACGGAGTACTGCCCGCTTACGAGGGGCAGGATCATGAGCGCAATTGCGAACACCATCGCTGCTTTGCTCCTCATCCCAGCACCTCCAGAAGTTAAGAAATCCCCCTTAAAAAGATATTAGAAGGGAGTTCACTCGTCATCCTCCGACTCGTCTTTCTCGTCTTTACCGTCGTGCTCCATGTCCTCGTTGTCATTCTCGGAGTCCTCATGCTGGCCGTTGTCGTCATCGTGGGAATCCTGCTCCTCGTAGTCCCCATCCTGGTCATCTTCGCTCTCGTCGTCGGTGTATTCGTCCCTGTGCTCGTCCTTCTCCTTGTGGTCATCCTCGTATTCGTCCTCGCCATCCTTTTCATCCTTGTGCTCTTCTTTCTCTTCCCTCTCCTCCTTTTCCTGCTCTTCGCGCTCCTTCTCCTCCTTGTACTCCTTCTCTATCTCTTTGGTGTCCTCGATTATCTCCTTCAGCTCCTCGTTGATGTCGTGGAGCATGTCGAGGGCTTCCTCGTACTGGCCGCTCTCAACAAGGGCGTTGAATCCCTCGTACATCGTCTGGAGCTCCATGAGGTTCTCCTGGAGATATGTGGCGTTTATCGTGGAGTTCCCGAGCATGGCCATTAGCTTCTCCATGAGCTTCATCTGCTCCTGGAGCTTCTCCATGAAGGCCTGGCTTATCTCATCGGCCTTTGCACCGACGATACCCTCGGAGAGATCCTCAACGGCATCCTCAAGCTTGTCCATGAGCTCCTCCGCGTACTCAAGGTCTGCCTTGAGGACGGTAACGTTGCCGCTGGCGAGGTCCCGGGCAACGACCATATAGGCGGCCTTGGTCTCGTTGTAAAGCTCCATGACGTAGGTAACGTTGAGGCCTTCGGCTTTGGCCTCCGCGATGACTTTCTCAACGTACGGGAAGTACTCCGCGGCCCTGTGAAGCTCCTCCTTGGCGTCCATTATTGTCTCATAGTATTCGTGCTCTTCCTCCATTTTCTTCTCCTTGTGCTCCTCGTAGTAGTCGGTCAGCTCCTCGATGACCTCCTTGTAGAGGTAGAGGGCATTCATAGAGGCGTTTATGCTCTCGCTGTAGTTGCCGGCGTTGTAAAGTTCCCCCGCCTGGGCACGGGTTGCTTCAGCCTGGGAGTAGAGGTCAAGGGTGTGATTGGAGATTGTGACGTTGTTCGCATTGAGCTCGGCCATCAGACCTGCCGTGTAATCGGAGACCTTATCCAGTATCACAAGCAGGTTGTACGCCTGAACACCGCTCGTGTTCGTTGTATTGGTGACGTTGGTTATGTTAACTGGGGTGGTGTTGGTTACGTTCGTGGCGTTGACCGGCAGGGTCTGGTTGCTCACTGCGGTTGTGTTGGTTGCCGTGGCGTCTACGCTGGCCGCCCATGCGGTGGTGCTGAGTGGTATCAGTGCTCCTATGAAGAGCACCAGCAGTGTTTTCATACTCATCTTCATGGCTCTCACCTGATGTTGTGTAGGTGTCCACACGTATATTAGGAACCCGCCGGACTTTGCTCGTTTCAAAACGTTCCTCCAGGTTTCTCTTTTACAAAAAAGCACTTAAGAAGAGGAAAGAAGGGGTTAAACGCCTCACTTGTCCCCATCGGCCCTAAAACCTGAGCTCCACCCAGTTTTCCTTCCTGCCCTTAAGAACCTTCACCAGACCCTTCCTCTCAAGGCGCTTGAACATCCTCCATGCGGTGGTTTTGGGCAGACCTATCGCCTCCCTGACCTCGGCCTGGCTGGCCCTCCCGCCCTTATCGAAGATGTAGAGCAGCGCACGCTTCTCCTCCTCGTTGAGGTCGAGGTTTTCCAGCCGGGCTTGGAATTCCTCCCGGGTGGGCATTGATTTTCCTCCGCCTTTCCTTCTCCAGAGCACATAGGCAAAACCTCCGATCACTCCAAGACCGGCTAGGATTATCAGATATGCCGAACCCTCCGTTCCGCCTTCACTGCCAGCCCCTCTGCCGTTGAGTGTGTAGGAGACGCTCTGGTTTCCGGGAGGCATGGTTATCGAGTTCCCCGCTATTTCGAGGGGTATATCGCTCAGGTCGACCACTATGGCGTTCTCAGGCAGTACTACAGTGAAGGAATCGTTGGTTGCAATGTGAAGCGTCCACACCATGCCTTCCTTTGCGGTCAGGTCGGGGGTATAGTAGGAGACCTTGACTATGCCGGCGTCCCCGGAATATATGAGGAGGCTTCCGTTCTCAAGCCTGAAGTTAAGGGGATTTCCGTTCCCGTCCTCGACGATAACGTTCTCGTAATGGTCGCCGAGGAGGGGAAGTTCAATCTGGGAGGAATACTCCGCGGGCAGGATTTCATATTCAACCTTGACGTAGCCGTCATTGTAAACCGTCAAAACCCGGGATGAGACGGTATAGGCACTAACCCCGTGCAGGAGGCAGAGCGTTATCAGCATGAGGATTGCAGCCCCTTTGAGTCTCATTTAAGCATCCCTCCATAACTAAAAAGGAAAGGTCAGGAGTGGGCGAGTATGAACTCATCGATCTTGTGGAGCATGTCCAGTGCTATCGCGAAGTGGGCTTTGGCCTGGAGGGGCTTCTTTGCCTTGAGAAGCTCGACGCCTATCCTGAGCTCCTGGGCGGCCACCTTCAGCTGAACCTCCGCCCTGGTGGTGTCAACACCCCTGCTCTTGAGCTCACGGAGCGCCTTCGCGTCCTTCTGAATCCTGTCGTTCATCTCCCTGAGGAAAGCGCGGACGTCCTTCAGCTTTTCATCGAGCTCCCTCTCGCGAACCTTTCTGAGTACGAACTCAACGGCGTTGTGGAACTCAACTATGGTTTCCCTGTTATCCTTCATGACGGTCAGAGCGTCCTCCCACTTGCCCTCGTCGGCCAGGGCCTTGACCTGGCTGTAAACCTCCGAGAAAGCATTGAGCCTCTCCTGGAGCTCCGTCACGTTGTAACCGTTCTGCTCCCCGACTTCGATTGCCTTCTGAGCTATCTCCATTCCCTTCTCGCCCTTGATCAGGAAGTCTTTGACGATCTCCTCAGCGTTTGCGTAGGCGAGCTCCTCGCGGACCTTTCTCAGCTCCTCGTCGAGGAGAGCTTTCTTCTCCTTGGCGACTTCATAGTCCGCCTTCGCCTTTTCGTAGTCTCCGGCCTTAAGGTCATCGAGCACAACTTTGTAGGCATCTCTGGTCTCGTTGTAGAGCGCGGTGAGGTTGCTCACGTCTATCCCCTGGTTCTCCGCCAGCCTTATGGTCTTCTCAACGAACCTGAAGTACTCCGTCATGCGCTCGATTTCCATTTTGATGCGTTCCCCTACATCCTGGACCTTCTCTTTGGCCTCCTTAAGCGCTGAGAGGGCAACCTTGTAGTGGTGCATGGCCGTGAGGCTGTCCAGTATCGAGTTGTAGTAGTCGCCGGCCTCGTACTCGCTCACCGCCTTTTCCTTGTAGTCCTCTGCGAGCTCGTAGTGGGTGAGTATCGTGGAGTTCTCGGGCAGCTTGTCCTTTATAGGTTCTATCTTGTCCTCGGCGAACTTGCCCAGCCTCTGAAGCTGGTCAATCAGCTGACCCGCTATCACCATCTCCCTGGTGCTGTTGTCCATTACCACTCCGGTGTACGACCCGGTGGTGTTGTTGCTCTCAGCCAGGCCCAGCGGTATTACGCTGCCAAGGAGCAGCATTGCCAGGGCCAGTGCAAAGCCCTTTATCCCCTTCATGGGCATCACCGATGAACGCTAGGGGCTAAAACCTATTTGAGGACTCCGACGGAACGAACGTTTCAGAGCGTTCCATTCCTCTCAAGCTCCCTTATATGGAGGGCTGTAACGCATATGCCTTCCACCACGTTCCTAAAATGCGGAATCTCTCCAAACTGGGCGTACAGGCTTCCGTAGTTCGGGTGCCACGCATCGACCTGCTCGCGTCCCCTGGCGGTGATGATGTACACCACCCAGCCCTTATCCTTGAGCATCTCAACGAGCCTCCACACGTTCGTCATGTCATTTTCATCCGCTATCTCAACGCCGTACTCGGCCTTGATTTTCTCGAAAAGTTCCGACATCTTTCTCACCGGGGAGAATTGGGGCTGAACGTTAAAAACCTTCGAGTGCCCTGAGGAGGAGCCTCACCGCGACCAGTATCAGAAGCACTGAGAACAGTATCTTAAACCGCCTCGGCTGCAGCTTTGGAACCAGTCTGGCCCCCACGGCGGCCCCTATTATGAGGCCGGGGGAGAGCAGGAGCGCCGTTTGAAGGTCCACCTGTCCAAGTCCGATGTGGGTGGCCGTTCCCACCAGCGCCGTGAAGAACAGGGCGAGGCTGGACGTTCCGACCGCGTAGTTTACGGGGAGGCCCGCGAGGGTGTGGAAGAGGGGAACGTTCAGTACGCCCCCGCTGACCCCCAGAAGTCCAGAGGTTAGGCCGGAGAGGGCACCTATCAGCGGAACCTTTCTATAGTTTATCCTCAGAGCCTCCCCGCGGTTTCTTACATCGCTTCTCCTGATGAAGACGTAGGCAACGTAGATTAGGAGAAGCCCGAATACTGCCTCCAGCACGTTTGAGTTCAGCATCCCCGAGAGGTACGCGCCTATCACCGCGGCCGGAATTGAAAAGGCCTCCTTCAGAAAGGCCACCCTGTAGAGAACCCTGCCGGCCCGGATGTGGGCGTAGGCGGAGGATAGGGAGCTTATCGTGATACAGGCGAGGCTGGTTCCGATAGCCACGTGAATGGGCAGTCCAAGGAACACCAGCGAGGGAACGATGAGGAACCCGCCTCCGACCCCAAACAGACCCGCTACCGTGCCTATGAGGGCACCGATTAAAACGGCCATCCCAGGGTTAAGCATTCCGCATCGGCCCGGTATCCCCGGGAGGGTTTATATAATTTAGCAGGAGGATTACAACTTCAGCCAAAAAATTTTTGAACTTTAGAACCGTAGAAATCTGGATGAAGATGGGATGGAAAAGTACTGGTTGATGGTGCTTCTCGTCTTTGTGATAACCCAACCAGGCTCGATAACCTTCGCCAATTGGGACGCGCCCTACGGCTTTTACAAGGACCTCTCGGTCTGGCTCAGCTCTGCGGCGGGAGGATTGCTGCTGGTGCTTGCCTACGGCCTGTACGAGTGGAGGAATGGAAAGCTGAGCTCCGTGAACCTTCTTCTGGTCGGGGTTACCATCCTCCTAACGGCCATAATCGGTTATCGCGCTGAGCTTGCGCTCGGGGGTGAAATGGGCTATGGACGCGAGAACATAGTGCTTTTCGTAATCGGGGGGCTTATCGGGTCCATATTGTCCGTAATGCTACTCTTAATCTCGTTACTTTTTTCTTCTGAAGGCCTCGTCCTTTAGGGTGGGGATGCAGTAAACCGCCCAACAGCCTTTAAACAGGAAAGCAAAACTATTTTAAAGCCTAAAAAACATTACCATACTTTAGAATGAAGCGGTCAATAACGGTAAAACTCAACCCTCAAAAACCCAAGAGAAACATTCAAATCCGAAATAGGCTCGGCAACAGTTCAACAAATCTGCAGGAAGAACGCCGAAAGCTGGAGAAGCTTCTTCTCACTCTTAAGGAACAAACGGAACGGAGAACCCCCCAACTGGCTCAAACCCAAACCACCAAACTACATCAAGGGAGAAGGCTTAATAGTCCTCAGAAACGACCAATACAAAATTGAAGGAAACAAACTAATCCTCAAAGG
>NZ_LLYW01000044.1 GCF_001484195.1 Thermococcus celericrescens | reverse complement strand
GGCCAGCTGGCCGGCGGGATAGAGGTCAGGGTTAGGGCCGGCGGCCCCGGCGTTGGTGTCGTTGACAACCTTTTCTTCGAGGATTATCAGGTTCTCGTCGTTCCCCTGGGCAGGCTCTCAACCAGAGAAGTTCTGGACGGTGACGTCGTGAAGGCCATAGAGCGCGAGGGGAGGGGAGCCCTCGAGAAGCTCCTTGGAGAGCCGAAGCCGGACAGGATGATGGCCCTCGCGAGGGAATTCGCGGAGAAAACCGGCCTCTTAAACGGTGAACTCCTGGAACTGGCGAGGGAGCTTGACAGGGCGATTTCCATCCCCAGCTCCATGATAATGCTTGGTAGGGGCCTCTTTGCCCTTCTCCGCAAAGACGAGGTGGAGAATGCCAGAAACCTCCTTTCCGACCTCAACCTGCCCTACGACGTGACTGGAATCCACGAGGGTAGGCCAACGGTTGGCAGGTGGGTTGGCTAAACCCTTTTATCCCCCTCCCCCTAACTCCGTCTCAGGTGGTGAAGATGAAATACGCCGAACTGGCTGACCTTTACAGGCGCCTGGAAAAAACGACCCTCAAGACCCTCAAGACAAGGTTCGTCTCTGATTTTCTCAAGAAGGCATCCGATGAGCTCCTCGAGATAATCCCCTACCTCATCCTCGGAAAGGTCTTCCCGGACTGGGATGAGAGAGAGCTTGGAGTCGGTGAGAAGCTCCTCATAAAGGCCGTCTCCATGGCTACTGGCGTTCCCGAGCGGGAGATAGAGAACTCCGTGAGAGACACCGGCGACCTCGGTGAGAGTGTTGCTTTAGCCCTGAAGAAGAAAAGACAGAAGAGCTTCTTCTCCCAGCCGCTGACCATAAAGCGCGTTTATGACACCTTCGTGAAGATAGCAGAGGCCAGCGGGCAGGGGAGTCAGGACAGAAAGCTGAAGTACCTGGCCAACCTCTTCATGGACGCCGGACCGGAGGAGGGCAAGTACCTCGCCAGGACTGTCCTTGGAACCATGAGAACCGGCGTTGCAGAGGGGCTCATGAGGGACGCCATAGCGAGCGCCTTTGGCGTCAAGGCCGAGCTCGTCGAGAGGGCCTACATGCTCACGAGCGACTTCGGATACGTCGCGAGGGTGGCCAAGCTTGAGGGCAACGACGGCCTCTCAAAGGTCAGAATCCAGGTGGGCAAGCCCATAAGGCCGATGCTCGCTCAAAACGCGGCCAACGTGAAGGAAGCGCTGACGGAGATGGGCGGAAAGGCGGCGTTCGAGATAAAATACGATGGGGCACGCGTTCAGGTTCACAAGGACGGTGATAGGGTTGTTATATACTCCCGCAGGCTGGAGAACGTGACGAAGTCCATTCCGGAGGTTGTTGACGCGGTTCTGGAGAGCGTAAAGGCTGAAAAGGCTATCGTGGAGGGCGAACTCGTTGCCGTAGGTGATGGTGGAAAGCCCAGACCCTTCCAGTACGTGCTGAGGAGGTTCAGGCGGAAGTACAACATCGAGGAGATGATAGAGAAGATTCCCCTTGAGCTGAACCTCTTCGATGTCCTCTACGTTGACGGTGAGGGGCTGATAGACACCCCCTTCTCCGAGCGCAGGGAGAGACTTGAGGGTATAATCTCCCCGGGTGAGCGGATAAGGCTGGCGGAGCAGCTGGTCACGGATAACGTCGATGAGGCGGAGACTTTTTACCAGCGCGCCCTTGAGCTCGGCCACGAGGGGCTGATGGCGAAGCGCCTGGATTCGGTTTACGAGCCCGGAAACAGGGGCAAGAAGTGGCTCAAGATAAAGCCCACGATGGAGGACCTCGACCTCGTCATAATCGGCGCCGAATGGGGCGAGGGAAGGCGCGCACACCTTCTCGGCTCCTTCCTGGTTGCGGCCTTCGATCCGCACAGCGGCGAGTTCGTCCCGGTTGGAAAGGTCGGGAGCGGCTTCACCGACGAGGATTTGGCAGAGTTCACCAAGATGCTCAAGCCCCTCATAGTCCGCGAGGAGGGCAAGTACGTCGAGATAGAGCCGAAGGTTGTTATCCAGGTCACCTACCAGGAGATACAGAAAAGTCCGAAGTACGAGAGCGGCTTTGCCCTCCGCTTCCCGCGCTACGTCGCTTTGAGGGAGGACAAGAGTCCGGAGGAAGTGGACACAATCGAGCGCATAGCCCAGCTCTACGAGTTCCAGGAGAGGTTCAAGGCGAAGAGGTGACCTCGCTTTCCTCAGTTTCTTCAGCGTTTTCCCGCACTTCCCCCGTTTCTTCACCTTCCTCGGGAACCAGTTTTCCAGCCAGCTCGGCGGCCTTCTTTGCCATGAGTGGGGTGGCCAGCAGGAAGCCCGTTGAGAGTCCAGCAAGATACGCGATCACGTTTCCGGAATAGCCATCCACCATCGCCAGGGAGGGAAGGTCGTAGAGGGCGTGGGCGACCATCGAAAAGGCCAGCCCTGTGAAGCGCTTCCACCCGGTCTCGCCGAGCAGGAAGCCAACGGAAATAGCCGCCCAGATGGTGTGCAGTCCCATAAGCACTACCCTAACGGCCACCAGGTAGGGTTCTTGGTTCAGGGCGAAGATTCCTGCGGTGTACATTATTCCCTCTACAATCCCGAGGAAAAGGCCTGCCCCGATGACGAGCTTCCACTTCTCCCATTCTGGCGAGCGCCCGAAGAACTTCAGGGGCAGGAGCTTCACCGACTCCTCGATTATCCCGGCAGCGAAGGCCAGCGCAATCCACGTCTTGAGGAACAGGAGGGGCGCCTCAAGGAAGGATGCCACGACCAGGCCGAGAATACCGAGGGCAAATCCCTGAACCTTCCAGCCGCTCTCCGGAAAGGAGCGCCATCTCCGGAGGGTGTACTTGATTGCCAGCAGAACTGACAGGCCGCCGACCACCGTTATGATTCCGAAGTAGTACTCGATGACTTTTTCCGGTGTGAGCATGGTATTTTCTCCACCATTCCCCTTATTAACGTTGGCGTCAACTTTTTTAAATCCCGTGTGGATTTTCCTCTAGAACTGCCGAGAAATTTACATGAAGGTGTTCAAAATGGGGGACATGAAGGGCCAGCTCGTTGATATGTTCTTCTCGGAGGGGGCCATACTCTTCGGCCGCTTCGTTCTCACCTCCGGCAGGGAGAGCGACTACTACATCAACGTCAAGAAGCTCTCCACGAATCCCGGGGCGCTGAGGCTCATCGCGAGGCTGATGGCCGAGAAGGCCAGAGCGCTTGGCATAGAGTTCGACCGCGTCGCCGGCCCGGAGCTCGGGGCGGTACCGATAGCGACGGCCCTATCGCTGGAAACCGGAAAGCCCCTCGTCATAGTCCGCAAGAAGCCCAAGGGGCACGGCACCGGAAGCCAGATCGAAGGCGAGGTAAAGCCCGGCGAGAGGATACTCCTGGTCGAGGACGTGACGACCACCGGCGGAAGCGTTCTGCGCGCGGCCGAGGTCCTGGAGAAGGCTGGGGCTGAGATAGTCGCCATAAGCGTGGTGGTTGACAGGGAAGAAGGGGCCGGTGAGAGAATAGGGGAGAAGTACCGGTTTATCCCTCTGGTCACGGTTTCAGAGCTTTTTGCCCGCAGGGACTCTGCCGGAGTGGAGGAATGAGATTATCGCCTCGTAGAGCCTTTGGAGCATACCTTCCTTTTTCTCCCTTCCGAATATCCACTCGTTCAGGATGTCACCGCTCTCGGCTATCGCCCTCGATGCCTTGGCGTGGGGCGCGTAGTCGATGACCGGCCTTCCGTAGTTCGTCGCCTCGGGAACCCTGTGATCAAATGGTATGACGCCGACCACGGGCACGTCCACGCTGTACTCAAGAAAGTCGATTATATCATCCACACTCTGGGACGATTCCCGCACCTTGTTGAGTATCACGCCGACCTTGAGACCGTACGCGTCCCCCAGCGATTTAAGCTTCACGACCTCGTTCTCGATCATTCTGTGGACGGAGTGTATCGGGCAACGCTCTATCTCCACTATGATGAGCTGGTACTGGGCGAGCCGAAAGGTCGAGATGGTGTCGAAGGGTATGCCGACCGGGGAGTCTATTATGGTAACCCTGTACCGGGTTCCAATCTCCCTGACTATCTCCCTCAGTCTTTTCTGATCCAGGTTGATGACGTCGTAAAGCTTCGGGCTGCCAGGGAGTATGTCAACACCCGTTCTGGGGTCGTGGTACACCGCCTGAACAACCCTCATGTTCGGATTCTTCAGAAGGGTGTGGATGTTGTACTGGGGGTTGTATATCCCGAAGTGAAAGGCGAGCTTTGGGAGGTACAGGTCACCGTCCACGACGAGCGAGCGGTAGCCCCTCCGTGAGAAGTACGTACTCAGGTTTGCGCTCATTGTTGTTTTTCCCGCACCTCCCCTCCCGGTGATGACTATGGATACCATTAACTGGGCCTCCGGCTGCATTAATTCCAAGAAAATTATTGAAAGGGGCTCAGATGTAGTCCCCTATTGTTTTGGCGCGAACCATTATGGCGGCCTTGTCTTGGCCGTAGAAGACCTCAACGAGACCGTCGGATTCCAGCTCCTTCACGGCCCTAAAGACCGCGGGTGCGGGTGTTTCGAGTTCAGCGCTCAGACTCTGGAGGGCGACCGCCCTTTTTTTTGTGGCGAGTACCTTATACACAGCATCTTTATGCCTGCCGAACATTCGGTGGCACCGTTACTAGTTACGTTAACGAACTAAATAAACCTTCCGTGAGCATGGTTGGCAGGTATCCAAGGGCAGGTTTATAAAGCGTATCGGGGAGGGAGGAGTATGCGGGGAATCGTTGAGAGGCTCGACCATGAAGGACTGGGCGTTATACGTGTGGGAAAGAGGGAAATCCACGTTCCTTTCACTGCACCCGGCGACGTTGTTGAAGTGAGAAAATGGCGAAAGAAAAAACGGAAGCTAACCGCCACTGATTTTGGGGTCGTGGAGCCCTCCGCCAGCAGAGTGGAACCGGTGTGTCTCAGTTTTGGGGTCTGCGGCGGGTGCCTTCTTCAGCACATCCCCTACGAGAGGCAGGTTGAGTTCAAGGCGGAGAAGCTCTCTGCCCTTCTTGGTATTGACGTCGAAGTTATTCCATCGCCCGTGATTTACGGTCACAGAAACCGCATCGATGTTGTCATTTCGACGAACGGGATTGGGTTCAGGAGGCGCGGCACGTGGTGGGACGCGGTTGACATCGAGTGGTGCCCCGTCTTCGGCGAATCCAGCAGGAGGGTTCTCCGCTCCCTGAGGGAGTTTATAGAAGACCACACCCCTAGTCTGTACGAGATACGGAAGAACGAGGGTTTTCTGCGCTATATCGTCATCCGCGAGGGCAAGTTCACGGGTGAGCTTATGGTGAACCTCGTCACCTCGGAGGGCAGTCTCCCCGAGTCCTTCCCCGACTATTTTGACTACGCGGACTCGGTGTACTGGAGCGTGAACAGGACCCCGAGCGACGTCTCCTACGGGGAGATAGAGCGCTTCTGGGGCAGCGAGTTCATACGGGAGCGGCTCGACGACGTTACCTACCTGATCCATCCAAACAGCTTCTTCCAGACGAACAGCCATCAGGCGGTCACCCTGGTGCGCAAGGTGGCGGAGCTCGTTGACGGTGAGAGGGTTCTTGACCTCTACTCTGGTGTGGGGACCTTCGGCATCTATCTGGCCAAAAGGGGATTCTCCGTTGAGGGAATCGAGATAAATCCCTTCGCGGTGGAGATGGCGAACAGAAACGCCGAGCTCAACGGCGTTGACGCCGCGTTCAGGGTGGGGCAGGACAGGGATGTTGAAAATCTTTCGGAATACGATACCATAATAGTTGATCCGCCAAGGGCGGGATTGCATCCCAAACTGATAAGGAAAATCTTAAAAGACAAACCGCAAAGCATCGTTTACGTCTCCTGCAATCCAAAGACCCTCAGAGCCAATCTCGACGAACTGGCGGGGGTTTATTCCCTGGAGGGGGCTGTGGGGATTGACATGTTCCCGCACACACCCCACGTGGAGACGGTTGTCAAACTTAAACTTGGGGTTTAATTTTAGAACCCCTGGGTTCAAAAACTTAATATACTTAGTCAGCATAGAGGTAAACAGGGGTGATGAAAATGCTTGACGAGAGAGATAACATCATAATCGAGATGCTCACCAAGGACGCCCGCACTCCGTTCACGGAGATAGCGAAGGTCCTGGGCATAAGTGAGACCGCAGTAAGGAAGCGCGTAAAGGCCCTGGAGGAGGCGGGGGTTATAAAGCAGTACACCGTCATCGTTGACCCGGCGAAGCTGGGCTACAACCTGGTCAGCCTCACGGGCGTTGACACGTTGCCGGAGAAGATATTTGACGTTGCCGAGAAGATCAAGGAGTTCGATTTCGTGAGGGAGGTTTACCTGACCAGCGGCGACCACATGATAATGGCCGAGGTCTGGGCCAGGGATGGAGAGGACCTGTCCGACATAATCTCCAACAAGATAGGCAGGCTTGAGGGTGTCACCAAGGTCTGTCCGGCGATAATCCTTGAGAGGTTGAAGTGACTTTTTCCTTTTTCAAGCCTCCCCCTTTGGGGGATCGGTTAGGCGTCTTGCTCTGCTTTTCTTTTCATGAGTTTGCCTTTCGGGAATGGAAGTCGGTTAAAAGTTTAAATATTCCCTCTGCAAAACTATTACTATGCCGGAAATAATATCGATAGGATATTTTATCAGAGATTTAATCGTTCTCGTGGCGACGTCCATAATCGTTGTTGTCCTGCTGGCTATGGGAGGAAAAACAAAGAAAAACCTCGGATTCAGCTATTTTATTCGGGCTTTCAATTCGCTCCTCCTCGCGTTTTCGCTGATCGTGGTGGCTCAGGTGATAGGCGTTCTCCTAAGGACTACCGTACTGAACAACGATCCCACGTACTCATGGATCCGTTCGGTTATGCTCACCGTCGGTGCCCTGCTGCTTCTCGTCTCCTCCGTTATGATATACCTGCCGTTTGCCCGCGGGGAATATACGATAGTCCCGATAGCCTCAGAACCGGCGGACTCCATCAGGTACGGTGCGTACTGGGGGGAGAGGGGCAGGGCGTACCTGATTTTTACGGAACTTACGAAACGCTACCGCATGCCGGGGATAGCCGTTACCAGGGATCCTCCCGACATGTTCCGTAGAAAGCTCGGTCTCAAGCTGATCCCGGTGATGTGGGTATCTACGGTTCAACACGGCGATGCAGTGAGTCCAACGAAGCTGGAGGTTATAATGGACAATCTCAGGAGGTTCCTTGAGACGGCCAATATTGATAAGGTAATCCTGATCGACTGTGTGGAGTACTTTATCCTGGAGAACGGAGAGGATGCGGTTCTTAAATTCATAACCAGCATCAAAGACTTTGCGACTCTTAATCGGGGACTTGTTATCGTGACCGTTGATAAGGAATCCCTGAACGAGAGAACATTCAGCATACTAACCTCCGAGCTGAGGCCCATTACCGATCTTGAAAAAACTCTTGCCCACTGAACGGCCCGACATTCCATCCAAACTGCTTTTAGAATTGGTGGGGGCACGGGGATTTGAACCCCGGTCCGCGGGTTTCTCCGGGTCAGAGCTCCAAAGGCTCATCCCCAAATCAGCAAACCCGCAAGTCCTCATACCTCTGGAGCCCGCGATGATGGACCAGGCTACACCATGCCCCCGTCCAGCTTAACCTTAGCAGGGGCAGGTTTATAAGTTTTATGATTGGCGGAAGTTTTATTAACTTTGGCTTACAAAAATATTCTGGTGATTACTATGGAGGAGCCCGTGGTTATTGGAAAGGACAAATTCAAGATAAGCGACGACGAGACCGCCAGGAGGGAGCTCCGCATAGTCAAGGTCAGCGACAACGTGATTCAGGTTCAGGAAGAGGTGCACGGCATCATAGCCCTCGTCGGGGCGAGTTCCAGTGTCAACATTAAGAAGGAGGAACTCAAAAACCTCATCAAGGTGGCCAGGGAGGAGTTTGGCTGGACGGACATCTGCGAGTGAGGTCCCTCTCGTTCTTGCTCCCACACCCTTAGGCTTCCCGAATTTTGACTCCTTTTTGTGTATCATCGACGGTGATATTAACGTTTTATAAGCATAAAAGTGGTTAAAGCTATCGGTGGTTGCCAATGGCAGTTGGAGAAAAGATAACCCTCAGCGTGATCAAGGCTGACATCGGCGGCTGGCCGGGGCACTCGAGGGTGCACCCGCAGCTCGTCGAGACGGCCGAGGAAGTCCTCTCAAAGGCCGTCGAGGACGGAACCATCATCGACTTCTACGTCGCCACCTGCGGCGATGACCTTCAGCTCATCATGACCCACAGGAAGGGTGTTGACAGCTCAGAGATACACGGTCTGACGTGGAAGGCCTTCGAGGAGGCCACGAAGGTTGCCAAGGAGCTTGGCCTCTATGGTGCCGGTCAGGACCTCCTCAAGGACGCCTTCAGCGGCAACATAAGGGGAATGGGTCCGGGAATAGCCGAGATGGAGATAACCATCAGGAAGAGCGAGCCCGTTGTCACGTTCCACATGGACAAGACCGAGCCCGGCGCGTTCAATCTGCCAATATTCAGAATGTTCGCGGACCCGTTCAACACCGCCGGCCTCGTCATCGACCCGAACATGCACATGGGCTTCCGCTTCGAGGTCTGGGACATAAAGGAGCACAAGCGCGTGATCCTTAACACGCCGGAAGAAGTCTACGACCTCCTCGCGCTCATCGGCGCCAAGAGCAGGTACGTCATCAAGCGCGTCTTCCCGAAGGAGGGCCACAAGATAGCCAAGGACGAGCCGGTCGCTGTTGTGAGCACCGAGAAGCTCTACGAGATAGCCGGCGAGTACATAGGGAAGGACGACCCGGTCGCCATCGTCCGCGCCCAGAGCGGACTGCCGGCCCTCGGTGAAGTGCTCGAACCCTTCGCCTTCCCACACCTCGTCAGCGGATGGATGAGGGGTTCCCACAACGGCCCGGTCATGCCAGTCGCGATGCACCAGGCCAACCCGACAAGGTTCGACGGTCCTCCAAGGGTCGTCGCCCTCGGCTGGCAGATAAGCCCAGAAGGAAAGCTCGTCGGTCCGGTTGACCTCTTCGATGATCCCGCCTTCGACGGCGCCAGGCAGAAGGCCGTCGAGATCGCCGAGTACATGCGCAGGCACGGCCCGTTCGAGCCCCACAGGCTCCCGATGGAGGACATGGAGTACACCACCCTCCCGGGCGTCCTCAAGAGGCTCGAGGAGAGGTTCAAGAAGATCGAGTGATCCTTTCCCTTTTCTCCTTTGGTTTCTGCAACGTTCCTCGGCCGTCCCGATTGCTAAGGTTTTTATAACCTCCCGCCCAACTTTTTTGATAGACCCATCGGAAGCCTTAAATATTCTTCAGCCCAAAACTAACACTCGGAGTGATACACAGGGGTGGGAGTCATGAAGTTCACAATTCTCAGGCTCAATCTGGACGAGAAGAAAGTGGAGAGTGAGGAGCTGGAGAGGGACGGGATATATGGGGTCATAGACTACGGTATAGAGGTTCACGAGAACCTCGAAACCTACGACATTGAGCCATACGACCCGAAGAACGTCGTTGTCATGGGAATGGGACCCTTCTCAGGCTCAACACTGCCCGGTGCCCACAGGCTTATGTTCTTCTTCCGCTCGCCTCTCTACGGAACCCTGTTCCCCTCCGCCATGGGCGGAGCGGCTTACGCCTTCAAGAACGTCGGCGTTGATTTCGTGACCTTCGAGGGCAAGGCCGAGAAGCCCGTCGTGGTTCTCCTCTACAACGATGGTGATAACGTTCGGGTGGAGCTCCACGAGATCGAGCTTGAGAAGGTCGTTGAAATCTGGAGGGGCTACAAGGATGAGGAAGGAGTTTATGCGCTCACCCAGTACCTCATAGACACCTTCGGCGAAAGGTTCGACTTCGAATACCGCATCGCCGTCGTAGGACCTGCCGCCCTCAACTCCAACTACGGCGCGATCTTCTCCCAGGCGCTCAGGAAGGGGGAGAGGCTCGTAGGCAGCGAGGACTGGGCCGCCCGCGGAGGTTCTGGAAGCGTTCTCCTCCGTGCCCACAACGTCGTCGGCGTAATCTTCGGCGGAAAGCCGAGGAAGAGGCCCTTCCCGGGTGAGGACATCGGCAACTTCAAGACCTCCAAGGGCATCGTTGAGGGTGTACACAAAAAGCCATACAACGAGATAATAAGCGAGAAAACCACCAAATACCGCTTCAACCCCAAGCTCAACACCGGCGGAACCTTCGGCGGCAACTACCCGGCCGAGGGCGACTTCGTTCCGATACTCAACTGGCAGATGCCATACATTCCAAAGGAGGAGCGCATTAAGATTCACGAGAACATAATGAAGCACTACTGGGAGCCCTTCAACGAAGAGGCTATAAAACCCAAGAATTGGACGACCTGCGGCGAGCCGTGTCCCGTCGTCTGTAAGAAGTACCGCCGCGGCCACCACGTCGAATATGAGCCCTACGAGGCCAACGGTCCGCTGAGCGGAAGCATAAGCCTCCGCGCCAGCGACATAAGCGTCCACGCGGCAGACGCGATGGGCTTCGACGCGATAGAGTTCGGCGGAACCGCCGCCTGGGTCCTTGAGCTCGTCCACCGCGGTCTGCTCAAACCGGAGGAGGTCGGTATAAGCGGAAAGCCGGAGTTCACGAAGGAGGCGCTCCTCGAGCGCCCGGTCGAGGCGGGCGAGGTCAACGCCAAGCTTGTGGCTGAGCTTGCCCACCTCGTGGCCTTCGCCGAGAACGAAACAGCCAAGATAATCGGCCTCGGCAAGAGGAAGGCGAGCGTAATCTTCGACGAGCGCTTCAAGGATCGCCTAAAGTACGGCGAGAGCTTCAAGGACTACGCAGTCTTTACACCGCTCGGCGAGGACGGAGAGATGACACCGACGATGTACTGGGCGATAGGCAACTACATACCGCTCCCGATTCAGGGTCGCTACTGGACGTTCTACCAGTTCGGCGTCTTCCTTGAGCCGGAGGAGCTGGCGAGCAAGATAATAGCGAGCGCCCTCTGGGAGTTCTGGTACGACAACGTCGGCTGGTGCCGCTTCCACAGGGGGTGGATGAAGCCCGTTCTCAAGGCGCTCTTCATGGACGCATACGGAGCCAACGTGGACATGGAGGAGCACGCCAGGAAGCAGATCAAGAGGCTCATAGAGTACGCCAAGAAAGCAGGCTACACACCGGTCTTCTGGGACTCGATGCGCGTTATAGACCTCGTTTCAGCAGGAAGCGAGGAGTTCGGAAACGAGCGCTGGGCGGAGAAGTTCAGAATCGACAAGGTAGGCACCGCCAAGGAGTACCTCGAAAGGGTGCTCAGTGCGTACAGCGAGATTCTGGGTGTGGAGTGGAGGCTTTGAGTTTTTCTTCCTTTTAGGAACAACCCTTATATTCCCCTCTTTCCCTCAGGTTTTCGGGTGAGAACAATGCGGGCAGTTGTCATAGGCTCCGGAATCGGCGGCCTTCTGACGGCCTCGTTCCTGGCTAAAAACGGTTACGATGTCACTGTCATCGAAAAGTCTCCCTACATCGGCGGCCGCTTCACGAATCTGGATTACCAGGGCTTCGGCCTCTCTACGGGGGCCTTCCACATGCTCCCCCACGGTGAGGACGGGCCTTTGGTTCACCTCCTCAAGCTTCTCAATGCGGACGTCCAAATCGTGAACTCGAATCCAAAGGGCATGATTCTCTACGGTGGAAAAACCTTCCACTACCGCGATGGCTGGAAGTATCTGAGCTTAACCGAGAAGGCCAGGGCTACAAAGCTCCTTCTCGACATCAAGAGGAACAAACTGCCAACCGGGGAAGAGGCCGAGATGAGCGGCCGCGAGTGGATAAAGGAAAAGATAGGCGACAACGAGTTCGTTGACCTCTTCATCAAAAGCTTCCTAGGCTGGGCCGACAGCGTCTTAGACGTTCCGGCGGGGGAGCTGGCGAGGGAGATAAAGGCAGCGCTGAGGTGGGGCGGGCCGGGCCTGGTGAAAGGTGGTTGCAAGTCGATTCCCGACGCGTTGAGCTCAATAATCCTCGGCAACGGCGGAAGGATAATCACAAGGAAGAGGGCCATTGAAATCGACGCCGATGCCAAGAAGGTCGTAACCTCCGACGGCGACGAGCTGCAGTACGACGTGCTGATTTCCAACGTCGGAATAAAGGAGACCGTCGAGCTGATCGGCAGGGAGAACTTCGACCGCGAGTACCTCAAGCGCGTTGATTCGCTGAAGCCGAGCGAGGGCATAAAGTACAACGTGGCACTAAAGGGTGAGCCGGGGATAGGCAACACCGTCGTCTTCACCCTCGACACGGAGAGGATAAACGGCTACAACGAGCCCTCCTCACTGAGCCCGGAGCTTGCCAAGGAAGGCTACACCCTGATAATGCTCCACCATGCCCTCCAGAGCAGGAACGTCAAGGCCGAGCAGAGGAAGGGAATAGACGACATCTACCGCATCTTCCCGAACCTCGATAAGGAGGGCGAGATTCTGCTCGTTCAGACCTACCTCGACGGGAATCCCGTGAACAGGGTGGCGAGCGGCCAGACCGTTGAGGACTTCCCGATAAGCGATGTTTACATCGTCGGCGATGCCTACAAGCCGCCCGGAGGAATAGAGGTTGAAGGCATAGCCCTCGGAGTCATGAGGACGCTTGAGAGGCTCGGACTGGGAAGCTTCTCCGACTGGTACCTCTGAGGGGGAGCCGCCCTCTTGGGGCCTGCTATTCTTTACCTTTGCCAACTTATTTTCCCGCCCCCCGAACCTTTTTCCAGTGAACAGCCCTGGCTCCTAACGAACGTTTTTATCCTCCCCCGCGTATTTATCCATCCCGGAGGTGATGCTCATGAAGAGGGTTGTAATAGCCTTGGGCGGTAACGCTATTCTCCAGCGAGGCCAGAAGGGAACCTACGAGGAGCAGATGGCCAACGTCATGAAGACGGCCAGGCAGATAGTGGATATAATCCTTGACGGGGACTACGAGGTTGTAATCACCCACGGTAACGGTCCCCAGGTTGGGGCGCTCCTTCTCCACATGGACGCCGGCCAGCAGGTTCACGGCATTCCGGCCCAGCCGATGGACGTTGCCGGCGCGATGACCCAGGGGCAGATAGGGTACATGATACAGCAGGCGATAAGGAACGAGCTGAAGAGACGCGGGATAGACAGGCCGGTGGCGACGATAGTCACCCAGACCATCGTGGACAAGAACGACCCCGCCTTCCTGCACCCGAGCAAGCCGGTTGGGCCATTCTACGACGAAGAAACAGCGAAGAAGCTCGCGAAGGAGAAGGGCTGGACCGTGATAGAGGACTCCGGCAGGGGCTGGAGGCGCGTTGTGCCGAGCCCGGACCCGATAGGGCACGTCGAGGCGGAGATCATCCAGGACCTCGTTGAGAAGGGCTTCATAGTGATCACCAGCGGCGGCGGTGGAGTCCCCGTCATCGAGGAGAACGGCCAGCTCAAGGGCGTCGAGGCGGTTATAGACAAGGATCTGGCCGGGGAGAGGCTCGCTGAGGAGGTAAACGCGGACATATTCATGATTCTGACCGATGTGAACGGGGCCGCTGTAAACTTCGGCAAACCCGACGAGCGCTGGCTCGGGAAGGTCACCGTCGGGGAGCTCAGGAAGTACTACGAGGCGGGCCACTTCAAGAAGGGAAGCATGGGCCCGAAGGTCTTAGCCGCGATAAGGTTCGTCGAGTGGGGCGGCGAGAGGGCGGTTATAGCGGCGCTCGACAGGGCCGTTGAGGCCCTCGAAGGAAAGACCGGAACGCAGGTCATAAAGGGCTGAACCAAATTCTATAAATATCTCCTCTCCCTTCTTTCTTCGGTGATAACATGGGAGAGGCCGCTACCGGATTCTTCGGTTCGCTGCTGTGGTGGCTGTTCTTCATGTACATCCTGCTGTGGCCTCAGATGCAGTACAGGAGCCTGCAGCTGGCCAGGGCGAGACTGCTCAAGAGGCTCTCGGAAAAGCGAAAATCAACGGTAATAACCATGATCCACAGGCAGGAGAGCATCGGCCTCTTCGGCATACCCTTCTACAAGTTCATAAGCGTCGAGGACAGCGAGGAGGTTCTCAGGGCCATCCGCTCGGCCCCCAAGGACAGGCCGATAGACCTGATAATCCACACCCCAGGAGGCCTCGTACTTGCAGCGACGCAGATAGCGAAAGCGCTCCACGACCATCCGGCTGAAACACGCGTCATAGTCCCCCACTACGCCATGAGCGGCGGGACGCTCATCGCCCTCGCCGCGGACAGGATAATAATGGACCCGCACGCGGTTTTGGGGCCGGTTGACCCGCAGCTCGGCCAGTATCCGGGACCGAGCATCGTCAGGGCCGTCGAGAGGAAGGGGGTTGACAAAGTGGACGACCAGACCCTCATCCTGGCGGACGTTGCGGAGAAGGCCATCAACCAGGTCCGCGACTTCGTTTACACCCTGCTGAAGGACCGCTACGGCGATGAGAAGGCCCGGGAGCTTGCTCGGGTGCTCACCGAGGGCAGGTGGACGCACGACTACCCGATCACATACGAGCAGGCCAGGGAGCTGGGCCTTCACGTCAGCACGGACGTTCCGGAGGAGGTTTACGCCCTGATGGAGCTCTACAAGCAGCCAATGAAGCAGAGGGGCACGGTAGAGTTCATGCCGTACACGCAAGGGGGCGAGGTCGGCAAGTGAGGTCTTTTCCCTTTTGTGTTTCCATTTTTCTCCGGTTGAGGGAATTTTGGCCAAAAAGTTTTTATTTGCTCATTCCTTTTTGAGTCCAGAAATGTTTGAGCAGGTCAGCTGTTCTAAAAAGGGAGAGGGGTAAGAGCGATGCAGACGAAAGTGGACCCAGAGGAGATTAAGAGGATCAAGAGGGAGATAGAGGCCCTTGAAAAGGAGAGAAACGAGATAAGGGCCAAACTGGATGAGCTTGAAAAGGAGCTTCAAATCTGGATCCAGAAGAGGGACGAGAAGAATAACGAGGTCAAGGGGCTCCGCCAGAAGGGCAGAGAGTACAAGGCCAAGCGCGATGAAATCAACGCGCAGATACAGGAGCTGAAGAAGAACCGTGAGGAGATAAACGCGAAGCTCGACCTCCTCTATCAGGAGATACTCGAGTACCGCACCAAGAGGGACGAGTACAACCAGCTCCGCAGACTTAAGATGCCGCCGGCGAAGATCCAGGAGAGGATAGAGAAGCTCGAATGGGAGCTCCAGACCAACCCGAACATCACACCCGACAGGGAGAAGCAGATCGTGGATCAGATACAGGTTCTCGCCACCGAACTTGAGATACTCCAGCAGGCCGAGCGCTTCCACAAGAAGCTCGTCGAGTCCAGGAAGAAGGTCGATCAGCTCAAGAAGGCCAGGAGGAACATCAGCCTCGAGATACAGAAGCTCGCCAACCAGAGTCAGCAGTTCCACGAGCAGATGATAGCGGCGTTCAACCAGGCCGACGAGGTCAAGAAGGAGGCCGACGAGTACCACGCCAAGGTCGTTGAGCTCCGCGACAAGATTAGGGAGGTCAGGAAGGAGCTCCGCAGCATCGAGAAGAAGATACGCGAGTACGACGAGAAGCACAAGGAGCTCATCGCCTACAGGCTCGTTGCCAGGATGCACGCCAAGAAGGACGCCAGCTTCGAGAAGGCCGTCGAGGCCCTTGAGAAGTTCAAGAAGGGCGAGAAGCTCACCCTTGACGAACTGCTCCTCCTCCAGAGGTACAACCTTGTCTGAGGCCTGGCTATGGAAGTCATCAGGCACGAGGGGCCCGGGAGGCTGGGTCTCGTCAGGATAGGGGAGCGCTCATTCACGACCCCAGCATTGGCCGGGGTAGATTTCACGCTCTCCCCGTTCAACTCCTTCTTCCACCCAAAGGAGCCGGGGGAGTACGACTTCAACCTCGCCCCCGCGATACCCCTCGGCTTCTACACGCCGGACGAGGTTATAGAGAAGGCCCTCGGAAGGCTCTGGAGCGTGAACTACGAGGGCTTCAACGCCTTCTACCTGCCCGCCCTGAGGAGGACCTCCTACCTGGGTGAGTTCTTCAAGATAATCGAGCGCTACAACTTCGATGCCGTCTATCTGGGCAACTCAAAGATTCTGGTGAGGGAGTACCGCTACTTCGTGAAGATAATCAGGGAGCTGCGCGAGAGGTTCCCCAACGTCATGATAATCGCCGATCTGGAACCGTTCTTCTATCCGCTCGCCGTTTACCTCGGCGTCGATGCCTTCGACACCCGCTCTCTCAAGCTTTACGACTTCGAGGGGAAGGGCTTCACCCAGTACAGCCCGTTCCTCTGGAAAGAAGGGTCGAACTCCATGGATTTCGCGGAGGAGACCGTGCTCCTGGTCAGGAACACCCTGAGGGAGGGAAAGCTCCGCTACCTCGTTGAGAACTTCTTCAGCACCCAGTACCACGCGGGAATACTCCGCATAGCCGATTTGGAGCATCCCGACTACCTAGAGAAATACACGCCAATCCAGAGGGAGACCGTTTACTTCATCAGCGACGCCTCGATTAGAAGGCCTGAGGTTAGGAGATGGCATTCGAGAGTTGCCGAGCGCTTCGTTCCTCCGAGGAACACCGAGCTGGTTCTCCTCTTCCCGTGCTCGGCCAAAAAGCCCTACTACTTCTCGAGGAGTCACACACTTTACCGGAGGGCCGTAAAGGAAGCCCTCGGCTCCGGCATCGCTAAAGTCCACGAGCTTATCCTCACCTCGCCCTTTGGCGTTGTCCCGAGGGAGTGGGAGTGGCTGGCCAAGTACGATATAGTGGTTACGGGCCACTGGAGCGAGGAGGAGGTAAAGCCCGCCGCCGAACTCCTGGCGAAGACCCTTGAGAAGTACCCGAAGGACGTTCCCATTATAGCTCACCTCGACGAGGCCTACGTGGAGATAGCGAAGCTCGCGGGCGAGCTTTCCGGCAGGGAGATAACCTTCACCCGTGTGGAGAACGGCACCACGGGCAGGGAGAGTCTGAAATCCCTCACCGAGACGCTGAAGGAGTTCGAGCTTGAGGCGACCAAGGAGGACAGGACCTACCGCTACTTCGAGGGGATAAGGAAGGTCTTCGACTTCTATTTCGGGCAGGGGGCGGGTGAGGCAGTTCTCCCGGATAACGGGAAAGTCAGGGGCTCCAAGATGCTCCGCATCTTTGCTGAAAACCAGCAGACGGGAACCTTCAAAGACGGCGTGATAAGCGTCACACCCTATGGAATGCAGAGGATATACGATGCCCTCGGGGCCTACTGGGTGAAGGTGGACTTCGAGCTCCGCGGCGACGTCTTCGCGGTGGGCGTTGATGAGGCTGACCCCGCGATAAGACCGGACGACATAGTGGGCATAGTGAGGGATGGAAAGGTAATAGGCGTCGGAAAGGCGGTTCTAAGCGGGGATGAGATGGTTAGAGCCAGGAAGGGTGTTGCGGTTAAGGTCAGGAAGAGGGCGTGAGTATGGGAAGGATTCTTGGCCTTCTCCTGGTTCTCCACGTTCTCCTCCTTTTTCTGCCATCGGGCTCCGCGGACTACCTTGGGGCAGAAAGCCTGGGCTTTTACGTCGTCGCTACCTACGAGGACGCGGCGGTGCTGTCGCTTGAATACACCACCTACTCACCCTCCATGAGCGGCGCACTCGTGCCATCCACCTGCTGCATTCACTATAACTTCTACATAAACTCCAGCGGGGCGTATTTCATGGGCAGGTCCTGGGAGGCCCCGGTGGTTTACCAGTACCGGGGATTCTACTACCTGTTCGTGGCCTCGATGGACGGCTCGGTCAGGGTTTACCGCATGGGGTGGGGCTGCTTTGAGCTGGTCACCACGGTGAAGTCGAACACAGGTGAAGAACCCAACTTCGCCGTTGCGGTCCCGTACCTCGTGGTCCAGACCGGGGAGAACGAGCTGATTGCGGTTAACGTCGCCAAGAACGTTACCGCCGGAATCCTCGACCTGAGAGGGGCCGAGAGCGGCACTTACTTCAAGGGAGTGACCGTCGTTGAGGAAGAACACGGTGTTAGGCTGACGGGGGATGCCCCCGAAGAAACGCCCCGGGGAGTGAACGTTAGCGTGTCCGGGAATGGGCTTGTGATTCCAGGGACGGACATCGAACTGCCCATGAACGCTGTGGTTGCGCACCTGTGGGCCGTCGAGGAGGCGGGGTATCTCCGGGCGTATGAACTTGAGAACGCGGTTCTCCTGGTGCCCCCAGGCCTCATGCACTACTTTGCCCCGGACTCCAACTCAAGCGGGGAGCTTCTGGAGTTTGGAAACGAGAGCGTTGGGATTCGGGGAATTTCCAGTGTCTCTGTTTTCTACTACGACGGTGGCCTGAGGGCTTTTTCTCTGGGGGAGCCCGTGGGGAGCGAATTCCGGGTAACCTCGGAAAACGTGACCCCCACTGGATGCAGCGTACCGCGGGCCTACGCGCTTGAATTCTGGGCGGCGGTCGTTCTGCTGGCACTGATTGGCTTTACCTGGTTCTTCATGGTCCGGCGGTGAGAAAACGCTAAAAAGCGACACTTCCCTTCTTAGACCATGCCCAGGCACTTCAAGAAAGGCGTCAAGAGGGAGCACCATTTCCTGAAGGGTCTTGAGAAACCGCTGGAGATGATAGCCGCGATACCCGGGGTCAAAAAGGTAATCCCGGGGAGGATCTACGCGAGCGATTCCAGGGGCTTCGAGATAAAGGTCTCGAGGGAAACCAAGACAGGCCTGAAGCTCGTTGCCAAGAGTAACGGCTCTGTGCAGGACGTCTTTCTCGTCGTTGATAAGGCTGACAGGGCCAGGGTGTGGGGTAAAATTGAGAGTCTCTCCAATAAGTGGGCGAAATAGTTTTAAGGCCAGCTGGTAACTATTATCGATGGTTATAAAGAGATTTTGGACAAGGTTATCTAATTACGATGTCACTGCGGTCTTCATTGCACTTGCCTATTCGGCTCTTTTGATGCATTTCAGCCTCGTTAAGTTCGAGTGCTTTCGCTACACCAGCCTTGACCTTGGGATCTTCACCCAGTCACTGGCTGGCTTCCTCCACGGCAGTCCCCTGTTCAACACCGTTGAACGACAACTTTACGGTGTGCCCAATCATCTCGCCGTTCACTTTCAGCCAGTCCTCGTTCTCCTGGTCCCTGTTTTCGCTGTGTTTCCGACTCCGAAAACGCTCCTCGTTCTCCAGACTCTAGCCCTTGGTCTCTCAGTGCTTTTAGCTTACGTTCTTGCGAGGGAGCTTCTGCCCCCTTGGGAGGCGCTGGCGGTGACTGTCCTATACGCTTTCAATTCCTCCCTCGTTGGCATAAATCTCTTCGAGTTCCACCCAGTTTCCCTCGCCGTCCCTCTCTTCTTCCTGTCGGCTTACTTCCTCATAGAAAACAGGTGGCGGGCTTTCTACGCAACGTCATTCCTGCTGCTCCTCACGAAGGAGGACGCCTTCCTAGGCGTCACCTCGCTCTCACTCTGGTGGGCCTTCAGGGATGAAATCTCCCTCGAAAGCGCAAGGAAAAACCGCCCTCTGCTTCTTCTGGCGGCCCTTTCCCTGCTGTATGGTGCGGTGGTCATAAAGCTCGTGATCCCGGCTCTTGGTAAAGGCTACCTGTACGAGGGTCTCTACACCAGACCGGAGTTCGGTAGAAGGAAGCTCCTCTACTTCCTCCTCTTCAACCTGAGTCTGGGCCTCCTACCACTATTCAGATCCAAAAACGCCCTTCTTCTTACCCTCCCATGGCTCGAAAACCTCCTGGCATCGAGGCCCAGCCAAACGACTTTCGGCTTCCACTACCCCTACATGACTCTTCCCCTCTCCGTTATCGGTGCGGTCTTCGCGCTCAGGGAGCTCGACCTCAGGAGAGTTCTCCCATTCCTCCTGAGTGTTGGCCTTCTGGCTTCCCTGGCGACGATGCCGGTTGAGCTGAATCAGCCGGAGAAACCGCTCCCCCTTGTCTACCCATCGGTTCTCGAACCCATACCCGGCCGAAAGGCGGTGGAACCGGTCATCGAGTTTCTCAGCAATAGCAACCTCTCCGTTTACACCCAGCCGGCCTTTTACCCTGCCCTGGCGACGAAGCCCGACGTTTACGTTTACCCCGCTGGGGTGGAGCCGGACGCAGTTCTCGTGAACGTGAAAACCTACCGCGGCAGGCTCTACCTGGAGCGGCTTCAAAAGATGGTGAACGTAAAGTACCGTCTCGTCTACTCCCGAGACGGCGTGAGGCTGTACGTTAGGGAAGGGCTGAACGTCTCGGTTTTTGGGCTGGTGCCCCCAGGGTCCTAAAATAGATGGCCCGGAAAAAGCAAAAATCTGACCTCCTCTCCGCCGTGAGGGACGGAGTTTGCCTAACCCCTAATCTAAGGGCGGGGAGGTTTGGGGGGTCTCATTAAAACCCAATCCAAAGTGGGTTTTCAACCCCTCTGGCCGGGCCTTCGGCCAATTACCCCTACCCGCCAGAGCAGGCAGGCTCGGGGTTATCTTTTCCACAACCTTCTTTAAAATATTGAAGGCACCAACTAAGTCAGCATTCATCACAACGCCCTCTCTACGGCACTTAAACAAACCTCTAAAAATTCTCCCGTTAGAGTGGCGTTGGCCGCAGAGAGGGCAAAGCTGGGAAGTGAAAGCCTCATTAACAACAATGACAGTGATACCATACTCTTCGGCAACCTCTTTTAAGCGTTTAATAACGTAATTAAACCTCCAAACGTGGGAGAGGAGGTAATTCTGCCTCCTGCCTTTCTCAGAGTTTCTGGCAATCCCCTTCGGATAGCCAACCACGATTCTGGAAACACCTAACTGGTAGAGTTTTTCAAGGGTCTGCCTTACGGCAGTGTTAATGTAGTGTTTGGCTTGGAGTTTGGCCTTTTGATGTATTCTGGAGAGTTTGCTACTCTTTTTAGCTCCACTCTTGTTGAGTTTGGATTGATAATCAGCGATGACCTTCTTAAAGTAAAAATCAATGCTTTTTAACGGTCTTCCATTGACTAAGAAGCTCTTACCGTTTTCAACATAAACGGCCATTAGGTTGTTCACTCCCAAGTCAATTCCAGTGGAGAGATTGCCTAAGGGTTCTCTTGGGATTTTCAGCCATTCTTGACCATAAAGCTTTTCCTTCACCGTGATGCTGATGTGAGCATACCATTTTCTTTTAATTGGGTCGTAAGTTATCTCTAATCTCCCCTGTTTGCCTTTCAAGTGTATTCTCCCTTTGAACTGTATTCTGAGCTTTCCAAACTTACCGAGCCTTCTGAGTTCTAAAACGCTCCCCTCAACCCGATACTGGTCGTTCCGGAGTGGAATAATGAAGAGCTTTTTTCCATTTTTCTCCCTGACGAATCCCGGAGGTTTTGGCTTGAACCATTCTGGAAGATCTCCACTCTTTTTCTTTTTGTTCAGGGAGAAGAAGGAACGCCAGCTTTCAGCGTTCTTTCTGGCTAATTGTTGGATTGTTGAGCCACCAATCCAGTTTTTGAAGGCTTGATAAGCTTCTTTTTCTGTTCCATTAAAATCAATCTTGCCGAATTCTTTGAATTGTTTTAAGCGTTGGTAATTCAGCTTGTTCCAGATGATTGCCGTGGCTTGGGCTAACTCGAAGAGTGCTTTCTCCTGCTCCTTTGAGGGTTGTAGTTTTACTGTTATTGAACGCTTCATTTCAAAGAATGGTATGGTTTTTGGGCTTTAAAAGAGTGTTGCTTCCCGCTTAATAACTAATTTGCAGGACACCGTACCCCGCCCTAAAGGACGAAGCTTGAAAGAGAAAAAGTCATATCCCCTCGATCTCGGGCACCACCTCCTCAGGAGTTCCCGTCAGCACCACCCTCCCCGCGGCTATCACAACGATTCTGTCTGCGAACTCCCCCAGGGGGCGCCAGATGTGGGAAATCACGACCATGTTGGTCCCCTTTTGGGCCAGCTCTCCTATAACTCCTGCGACTTCCTTTATCCCCTCCAGATCCAAGTTGGCTAGAGGCTCATCAAGGAGCACCAGCTCCGGCTTTCCGAGGAACGCCTGGGTGAGGCTGATCCTCTTGAGCATGCCGGCGGAGTACTCTCCCATCTTTCTGTCGAGGTATTTCACCGCCGAGAAGAGCTCCGCGGCTTCCCTTACCTCCCTCTCCCCCAGCCCCTTGACCCTGGCCAGGTAGTTGAGCCATTCCCTGGCCGTCCTGTGCTTCGGAAGAGCCGGCGGGTCGAAGGAGACGCCTATCCTTTTCCTCAGCCCGTCGTTGCTCCAGGGGTTCTCCCCCAGGACCTTGATTTCCCCTTTGCTTGGCCTGTAGAGGCCAGCGCAGAGGTTCAGGAAGGTGCTCTTTCCGCCGCCGTTGGGACCGAGTATAAGCGTTAGTCCCTCATCGATTTCGAGGTCTACGGAGTCCAGCGCTATCAGCCTTCCGAACCGCTTGGTGAGGTTCCTCGCGGTTATCATCGTCTCCTCCCCTCCACCAGCAGAACTGCCGCCAGAAGGAGGGCACTCACTCCCCCCAGGCCGTACCTGATGTTGAGGACCGTTACCGAGGGATACCTGTTGATCACCCTGACCGCCAGGGTAACCGGTGTCATCGACCCCACGGAGAGGTAGTAGGGGCCGGAGTGCTCCAGGAAGACCCTGCCCCTGAAACTGCCGGTCACGTTTCTTTCGAGGATCGCTCTACTGCTTTCGGGGTCGAAGACCCTGACGGTGTAGTCGGTTCCCTCGTCGGCGCTGGAGCTTAGTACAGCCATTCCCGAGGAGGGCACTACAATCCCCTGCCCCATGAGAACGACCTCGGAAATCGGCTGGGTCAGCGCGTTCTTTTCTATTGGGAACACAAGGAGGGTCAAGATGACCACCGACAGCAGCACCGCCTTTAGAAGTCTCATGAGACGTCCCTCCACTCGCTGAGTATAAGGGCCATCCCCAGCATCGCCACCGGAAGGAGAAGCCCCATGTAGAATGAACCGTCAAGGAACGCCGCTATTCTGTCGGAGGGGTAAAACTGGGTGGTGTAGGCTTTGAAGAACGCGTCGTCAATCACCGCTGGGGGAAGGCTCCTCAGTTTGAGCACGAGGGGGACGTAGAGGAGCGTGATGCTCCCGAGGAGGGAGGCGAAGGTGTTGGGTGAAAGCATCGCCACCAGGGCCGATACTGACACCACGTAGAGCACCATCATGGCCCAGTAGAGGAGATAGCCGGCGAGAAATCCCTCACCAAAGAGGGTTCTTCCGATGAGGCCCGGAATGTCCCCGTGAATGTAGACGAAAGCCAAGAATGCCGGCAGAATTGAGGCAAGGCAGAGCAGCACCATCGCGGAGAGGGTCTTTGATAAGACCACCGAGTGGTTCCTGACCGGTAGGCTGTAGACGCTTTTGGCAACCCTCGTATCTCTGTCGTATCTTAGCATCAGGGAGACGAGCAACGCCCCAGTGAGCGCGAATATCGTGTACTCTTCGGTTCCCAGCCTCGGGAGAGTTAGGCCAATGTTCTTGGCCGATTCGGAAACTATAATCTTGTCTGGGCCGGCTATCATGAAGACCATGTCGTTGCCCGTCAGGCCGGAAAAGAAGGTGATGCCGAGCATGATAAAACCAAACATAAAGACGATGAGGTTGTATGGGTCCTCAAGCTCCCACCTTATCTGTGCCCTCATTGCCTCACCTCCTCAGTCTCAGGGCCAGGTAGACCGCACCCACGACCCCGATGAGGATAACTATCTTGACCCACAGGGAGCCGTTGTCCCTTCCTGCTTGATCGGGGACGTCATTGGTGGGTGACGTTGGGAGGGTTTGGGTGCCCTCGGGAATGTCGTTTTCGTTGGCCGGGCTCTCCTCCGATTTGATGTCGTCCACTCCGCTCGAAGGCGGTGAGATGACGATTTCCTGGTCCTCCACCGCGGGCTTCTTCTCCAGGCTCACTTCAATCCTCTTCGATTCGTTGGGCGCGAGGATTACCTCCACGCTCTTCGTGAGATAGCCGGGAGCCTCCACGGTTATGTTGTAGCATCCGGGGCTGAGGGTGAGGTTTTTAGCCTTGACCTCCTCGCCGTTCAGGAGCACCGTCGCGTTGCCCGGATACGTCACGACGTGGAGGATCGCGTTGGCCGGGGAGAGTTTCAGGAAGGCGCTTGCGCTCTCCGTAAGAACCACCGATTCCCTGGCGGAGAGGTTGTCTCTAGATGCTATGACCGTGTAGTTCCCAGGGGGAAGGAACAGTGTCGCCGGTGTGGTGGCAAAGACCCTTAAAACACCATCTGTGACCACGATGGAAGCGTTGCCCGGCTCGGAATCGACTTCAAGGGGAACCGCTCTCACAGCCTCCCTCTCCACCGTCAGCGTGGACTTCACCTTTTCCATGTCCACGTTGATGTGGTACGTCTCGTTGGGGGCAACTTTCACGACACTTTCGATTAGGTAGTGGTCCTCAGCTATTCCCACCGTGTGGGCCTCGAGCCTGTGAATTACCGGAATCCGTATCGTTCCGTAGTAACCGACGGCGGTGGCGTTGTAGACGTCGTGGGGGATTGCCGGGACGTAAATACCCATTGGGGTGTAGAAGATGTATATGTTATGACCCCCGTTGATGTAAAACGTTAGGTCATTGGGAACCGAAGTTATCTCCAGCCGCGCCCAAGGGACGAGGTAGGTGGCGTTTCTGACGCTCTCCGCGTGGGCTGCTCCCACATTGACTTCAACGTACTCTATGCAAGGCTTCCCGTCTGAGTCACCAATGTGTATGAACGTCCCGTTTGGAATCAGGTAAACCTCCTCGGGTCCCCTCTCCACGAGGTCCATTGGAACCGGCCTGGATATGTTTATGTACAGACTCCCGTAGCCACAACCAGTGATTTTCTGAAGGGGATTAAAGGGTGGGTTGAGCTTCTCCCGGCTGTAGTTGGCGCTCTCGTTGAAGATTGCCCTTATCGACACGATTCCCACCCCTGAAACCGCCTCCGCAATCTCACTGGGATTCACGCGAACGATGGTGGCGGTTTCAGCCACCACCGAAACCCAGGCAACCACCGTGACGTTTCCGGTTATCCTGACGGTGTAGTTTCCAGGAGGGAGCACCAGACCTACGGGAGTAGCGTAAGAGCCTACCCCTACTATATCAGCCACCAGACCACGGGGCGCCTCAACGAACAGGTAGCCGGGCCTCTCCATCGCGCTTTCTCCGGCCGAATACGCGGGGGGAACGAGCAGACCGGCCACCAAAAATGCTAGGAAAATGACCTTCCATCTCACCATTTCCACCTCCTTTCCGTCCACAAAGCTGTCATAGCGAGAACGACGAGCGAGAGGGCGAAGAAGTACTTAACCGGCGTCGAAGGTGAACGTCCGCTTCCATAGTCATGGAGCTTGATGTTGGTGTCGTAGAGGTTGAAACCCTGAGCGTACCACTCCTTGTCAGCTTTCCCTTCCTCAATGAGTTTTTCAAGCTTCCTGGAGTTAACCCTATCAAGGGCAATCATCTTAACAATGCCTAAACTAACGAGTTCGGGGGTGATATCACAAACCCCGGTTGTTATTAAAATGCTAGTATCTATGTCGTAAACTAACTGAGTTATGATATCAAAGCTTTCTCCTGTTTTTCGGTTATACACGAGATACCGTCCCCTACCATCAACGTAGAGGTACGGAGGCATGAAATCTTTGTAATGTGTGTGGAGCACTTTGTTTTCCATCCAGGTATATGAGACGTTTCTTATTGTTATCTTGTCAGAGACGATACCATGTTTTTTTAGAAAGGCTGGAAAGACTAAGTAGTCGTCTTCTTTCGGTAAACGCATTGGATCCACAAAAAACATGGGTCTGCCAATTGGCGTGCCGTCTTCTTCATAGTAAACCATATCTGTTAGGTTAAGAAGTAGTGTTCTATTCAAGCTTAATTGAGGAATGGTAATTCCCGGTCTCGGACTCACGTTGTTTAATTCCAGCGCGATCTGAACATACGCTGTATCATTGGTTATGTTCGTGATTTTAATGGCCAGATACATGTCCCCATAAACCAAGAGAGTCACAGTTGAGCTGTCGCTTAAGTCCCCAATAACGCTCTTAAGAACATCTTGAGATGGAAGTAGCCTGGGCCACACTTCAATAACATTTACCTCCCCGTTCTTTGGATTCGTGGGCATCATCATGGTGTATTTTAAATACGTTCCCTCCCGGAACCACGGAGGTGTCTTCGGCTTTTCTGTGCTTTGTACATTGGGGAAAGATGAAATAACCAAAAGAAGAATTGAAAAAGATAGAACTGCCCTCCTCATTTTGTTTCCCCCTGATTATCCAAAGTAGTGGGGTATGTCCGCAAAGGCAGTGGTTATTTTTCCATCTCTATTGTATGTGACGTATGCATATGAGATATCTGAGCCTTTCCTGATGCCCTTACTTATCACGGTAACTCCCTTCGCTGTGGCTGTTCCCCAGACGGTGTCGGTGAGAACCTTCTGGAATTTTCCGTCACATACAAGAACCTGGCCGTGAATGCCTGCCCAGACCCACTCGTCCCGGCTCCACTCTCTGACGTCGCTGTTGTGGTCCCAGGGCGTCCAGCAGCTTTGGGTGGAAATGCTACCTGCCGCGTTCACGAGGCCGATCAATAGTCCTCCAATGAGGAGGACTCCGAGCAGTATCCTACGCTTCATGGTAGCACCTCCTTAGGAGGCATTAGTAATAACACATTGAGCCTTATAAGTCTTACGTTTTAAGGTTGTGTTTAACACACTGGATTCGATAGGTCTAAAAACAGTCAACGCCTGTCGTATGGAGATAAATCTCTAACTGGGTAATCGTGTGCCGTCCCGGAGAATGTCCCTGTAGAAACCCAACGAATCCGAAAGAATTTGGGGGATTCGACTTAAAGCTCCCCCTTCCCCTCGAAAAACGCCTCAAGCTCCTCGTCGCTTATCCCATCGTCCGTTTCCGTGTAGCCCAGCTCCCTCTTCTGGAGTTCTATGAGCCCCGGCGTAAGCAAAAGCCTCCCCTCCAGCTTCGGCACCGCGTAGTGGAGGGTTATCTCGCTGAACTCGTCCAGCTTTATCGTCGGGTTAAGCTCGTACTCTATCTCCCCCAGCCTCTTCCCCTCCGCGATGAGCTTTGCCACTATCGCCGAGCCGTCTATGGAGAACTGCACGCTCCCTATGTGTCTGGCCTTTGCGCCTTCAATCTTCTCGGTTATGAACTTCTTTGTTTTCCCCGTGAACTCGAAGTCGCCGAGGATTCCGCCGACGACTATTATGCTGTCTTCCTCTATATCCTTGGGCTTAAGCTCCTCCTCGGCGAAGGGGTCTAGGATTATGAGCTTCGACCTGTCGAAGGGGAACTCCGTGACGCTCTGGGCCAAAACGCTCCCCAGCTTTGCCAGCTCTTCCCTTTCGTGGGGCTCCACGTTGGTGAATATCAGCCTCTCTCCCCACCACTCGCTCGTGTGCCTGTACTCGAGCAGGACCCAGTCGCGCAGTTCCTCAAGATGTTCTATGAGCAGGTACGGCATGAGCACCACCACGCCCGCTTTGCCCTTTGGTCTTAAAAGCCTGCCGACTGCGCGGAACTGCCCAGTTAGGGTTTTAACCGGACTGGAGGAGTCACAACCATGGGATTCCGGGAAAAGTACGCCGAGCTGGGCGAGAGGTACGAGCGCATAGACGGCCCCCTGGAGAGGTTCTTTGACCCGCTGAGGAGGAAAGCTTCCCGGTTCGTCGCCGGAAGGGTCCTCGAAATCGGCGTTGGCACGGGCTTCATGCTCCCCTACTATCCCGAGGACATAGAACTCCACACGATAGACGCCGTCCCAGAGATGCTGGAGGTGGCGAAGAAGAAGGCCAAGGAGCTCGGCCTGAATGCCAGCTTTTACGTTATGGACGCCGAGAGGCTTGAATTCCCGGACGAGAGCTTTGATACCGTCCTTTCAACCTTCGTCTTCTGTACCGTTCCCAACCCGGAGAATGCTATGAAAGAAATCCACCGCGTCCTTAAGCCCGGCGGAAGGGCCATCTTCCTGGAGCACACGAAGAGCGACTGCCGGCTTTTGAACTGGCTGTTTCTCAAGCCCCTCGACGTTCTCCTCGGCTTTCTGCTTGAGGACAACACGCTGAGGGAAACACACCTTTTGGCCAGAAACTACTTCGAAATCGAGCATGAGGAGAGCCACTACAGGGGAATAGTCAGGCTCCTCGTGGGCAGGAAGGTGTGAGCAATGTCCGTGAGAAGAAGATGGTGCGGTGGCCGGGATTTGAACCCGGGTTACCGGCTTGGGAGGCCGGTGTCCTGGACCAGGCTAGACTACCACCGCCCTGGCCCGCTATAATTAAGCCGTTCTCCATTTAAAAGCTTTATTGTTCCCTTCCGAGGATTATGCCCCCTACTATCATCGCCAGCCCCAGGACGGTTGCCGGCGCGATGCTCTCTCCGACGACGAGGGAGATGAAGAACAGGCTCATAAAGGGCACGAGGTAGGCCAGATTGGATGCAAAGGCCATGTCCCCCTCAACGGCCCTGTACCAGAGCAGGAAAGTGATTCCCATCTCGAAGAGGCCGACGTAAATGGCCCCTGCGAGACCTTCCACGGGTGGTACTGTGAAGTTGCCGGTTGCAACCACAACGATTGAAACGTATGCGAAGCCGAAGAGGAAGTTCCAGAACATCTTTTCGACGAGGGGCCTCTCGTCCCGGAGGTTCAGCAGCCAGTAGCTCGCCCAGACCACCGCGCTTCCCAGGCCGAGGGCAACGCCTGTGGGGTCGGTGAAGTTCAGACCGGCAACGTTCCCTTTCGTCGCGAC
>NZ_LLYW01000043.1 GCF_001484195.1 Thermococcus celericrescens | reverse complement strand
AGCCCGCGATCCGAACTGGGAGCGGGTTTAGGGGATTACCTTCCCCTTTCGGGGTCGGATCCCATTGTCCCGCTCATTGTAGCGCGCGTGTAGCCCGGGGGTTTCGGGGCATACTGACCTACCGTCGCCCGCTCCTTCCTCCGGCTTATCGCCGGCGGTCCCCCCAGAGTGCCTCCTCCCCAGCGGGAAGGACTGGCAACTGGGGGCGCGGGTCTCGCTCGTTACCACACTTAAGTGGACGCCTCACGGTACGAGCTGACGGCGGCCATGCACCTCCTCTCGGCGTGTCCGGCAAGACCTTCAGCCTGGCCTTCATCCTGCCGTCGCCCCCGGTGAGGTTCCCGGCGTTGAATCCAATTAAACCGCACGCTCCACCCCTTGTAGTGCTCCCCCGCCAATTCCTTTAAGTTTCAGCCTTGCGGCCGTACTCCCCAGGCGGCGGGCTTAACGGCTTCCCTTCGGCACCGAGCGAGCACGAAGCTCGCCCGACACCTAGCCCGCATCCTTTACAGCCAGGACTACCCGGGTATCTAATCCGGTTCGCTCCCCTGGCCTTCGTCCCTCACCGTCGGACCCGTTCCAGCGGAGCGCCTTCGCCACTGGCGGTCCTCCTGGGATTATAGGATTTCACCCCTACCCCAGGAGTACCCTCCGCCTCTCCCGGTCCCAAGGCCCGCAGTATCCCCAGCAAGCCCCCACGGTTGAGCCGTGGGATTTCGCCAGGGACTTACGGGCCCGGCTACGGACGCTTTAGGCCCAATAATAGCGGCCACCACTCGGGCCGCCGGTATTACCGCGGCGGCTGCCACCGGCCTTGCCCAGCCCTTATTCCCGGAGCTCTTTACACTCCGGAAAAGCCGTGGCGATGCCACGGCACTGGGGGTCCCCCCGTCGCGGTTGCCCGCATTGCGGAGGTTTCGCGCCTGCTGCGCCCCGTAGGGCCTGGACCCGTGTCTCAGTGTCCATCTCCGGGCTCCCACTCTCATGGCCCGTACCGATCTTCGGCTTGGTGGGCCGTTACCCCACCAACTACCTAATCGGCCGCCGGCCCATCCTCGGGCGGGCAAAGCCCCTTTCGGCCTGAGGACCTTCCAGTACCTCAGGCCTATGGGGGATTAGCCCCAGTTTCCCGGGGTTATCCCCCTCCCGAGGGTAGGTTACCGACGTGTTACTGAGCCGTCCGCCGGTGCGCGCAAGGCGCCCCATGACTCGCATGGCTTAGTCGGACCCCCATAGCAGTGGCCTCCGGCAGGATCAACCGGAATTGAGCAAGGAGTACGGCCGGTGGGACTTCCCTCAAGGGGAAGTACCAATATCCGTCCGGGGTTTGGTCGAGGTGTTGGGCCTGCCTTACCCCCAAGGGGTCCGCCTTTCGGCGTTTCCTCGGGAGCGCACATTGCTGTGACCCGAGCTGGAGGGCGGGGTTCATCGTGGGTGCTTTGCACCCTGTCCCCCCGACGCCGCCGTCTTGGCGCTCGGGTTTTGTCGCGCCCTGTTCGGGCGCTCCATCCAATAGGGGTGAACCCCACCGATACAAAATTTTGCAAAACCCTCCCCGGGCAGATTCTTAAAAAAGAAGCTGTCAAAAAGCGCCGATAAAATACACAATTTTAGACATAAAAACGGCAAAAATTTTTGCAGTCAGAGGAGGAAACGGATGAGAAACAGAGAACCCGAGACCACCGAAACAAGGACACTCAGGTTGAGTGCATCATCGTGGCTCAACCCAAGACCCCCTCCAGTTGCCCACCCAACGTAGCCACCGAGGGCGTCCCCCAAGCGGTATCAACCTGTCCACGAAGAGAACGAAATCAAGGGATGCCAGGAGCGTCATGAGGACTAAGCCGATGGTATAGGGGACGATTCTCTTCATCAGCGGCACCACCCACAAGCCCCCGGTATGGTCATGTAGAACACCAAAACAGAGAGGAGGCCGACCAGGAGGGCAAGCTTTCTGGATGAATCCTCGTCCAGCCCAAAGACCATGAGGAGACGCTTCGTAAGTGGGAGGAGAACCATGAGCGACAGAACTATGGTGAGATTATCCGCGAAGGGAATCACCGAACCCAGGCCGCCAATCACGAGGAAGGAAACCACCATGAGAAGTCCGGCTCCAAAAAACGTCAGAAAGGTTAAGAGGGCGGCGAGGGGAGACGCCCTCACAGCTTCAGTATCTCAGGCACAACGCTTATCTTCGAGACCGGGGTGGGTATCGTGTTGGTGACCGCCAGCTCGTCAACGGCTTTGCTTACGCGCTCTATCGCACCCTCCGCGAAGACACCGTGCGTGGCCGCGACGAAGACCTTCTCAGCCCCCATCTCCCTGAGCAGGTTTGCGGCCCTGATCATTGTCCCGCCGGTGCTTATGATGTCATCGACTATGAGAACGTTCTTCCCCTTAACGTCCACATCGACCGGCTCCATCCTGACCTCAGTCGGGGAAACGCGGACCTTGTGGAAGTGGCTGTACTCAAGGCCGAGCCTCTCCGCAACAGCCTTCGCCCTCATCAGCGCACCCTTGTCGGGGGCGAGAACAACGCCCTCACCGAGCTTCTCCCCGAAGTAGTCCGCAATGACCCCCGCGGGGGAGAGGTTGACCGCCTTACCCTGGAAGAACTTGAGGGTCTCGGGGTTGTGGAGGTCGAAGACGTAGAGCTCGTCGTAGTAAACCGCGAGGGTTCTCATCACAGCCCTCACACTCACCGGCTCACCTTCCTTCGTGACCCTGTCCTGTCTCGAGTAGGCAAAGTACGGAACGACCGCCCTGAGCTTCCGGGCCCCCCTCTCGTGCAGGGCATCAGCGAGGAGAATCATCTCGACCAGGTGCTCGTCCTGCGGCCTGAATGTGGACTGAACGACAGTAGCCTCTTCCGAAGAGCCAAGAACCCGGACGTATTTCTCACCGTCGGGGAACCGCTTTATCTCGGCATCGAGAATCCTGCCGCCGAGGGCCTTCATCTCGTCCTCCAGATGCCTGGCACCGCTTCCAATCACGAACATGAGCATCACCCCTATTTGCCACTGGAATGTTCAATACCCCCCTTAAAAACCCACCGTTATACCAGGAGGACGGCAATTATACCCGCGAGGAAGATGCCGTCGAAGGTGCCGGCGCCGCCTATGCTGACCATCGGTGCGCCGAGGTTCTTGATCCTGTTCCAGTTCATCAGGTCGGCACCTATCAGAACACCGAGGGTCCCGCTGATGTAGGCAACGGCATTCGGATTGCTCCCGCCGAGGAGCCAGCCGAGAAACATGGCCATCAAGGGTGGCAGGAAGAGGGGCATGGCTATTCCAAGGCCCCTGACAGGTCTGGCAACGGCATGGCTGAAGAAAGAAGCTATGAGAACCGCCAGGAGGGTGTTGGAGAGAAGGGTCCACCGGCTGAAGTACACCATCCTGAATATCTCATAGACGGCCACGCTTATGGGAACGATGGCCCCTCCCACGTTTATGGCGATGATTATGCGCCTCTCCTCCCAGTCAAAGAACGGAACGGGGTATGCTATTCCAAAGAACCGAACCTCCCTCACCCTCACGACTGGCTCGTAGGACGTTTCCTCCGCGATTGGTATGTTTAGGAAGCTCCCCACGAGCGCGAAGATGAAGAGCGCATAGGCGACGTCCGGGGGAATCCCGAGCTTCTCAAATGCGGCCATAACGACACCGGAGAAGAAGGCGAAGATAATGACGAAAAGAACCCCCATAACCAGGAGCACAGGAAGTGAAACGGGGGGGATTATGAGGCGACGTCTGTTCATCCTGCACCACCGTGATGGACTGCCACCATTCAGAGGCTCGAAATTTCCGCGACCACCAATGAAAGGGCAGAAATGAGGTATATAAAATCTGCGCCGGATTTCCGGGAATCGGAGGATACAGAAGGAACTTCGAAAAAACGGACGACGGGGAAAAACTTTAAGTCTACCTTACCCAAACCAGTTGAGGAGGTAGAGCCGATGAAGATTATCTGGTATGGACACGCGTGCTTTTGGGTCGAGACCAACGGCGTGAGACTCCTCATCGACCCGTATCCCGAGGTGGACGATGACAGGATAGGCGAGGTTGACTACATACTGATAACCCACGAACACGTGGACCACTACGGCAAGGTGGAGCTTCTCTCGCGACTCCGCGACGCTATCGTGATAGGGCCCAAGCCGGTTTACATGACCGCCATCAGCGATGGTGTGACGAAGGTCAGGGAGATTGAGGACGGCCAGACCATCGAGCTCAAGAACGGCGTTAAGGTGACCGCCTTCTACATGGAGCACCCCTCGAGCCAGTACCCCCTGGGCTACCTGATAGAGGGGGACAAGGCCCTCTTCCACACTGGCGACACGTATTCCACACCGGTCCTCCAGAGACTCCGCGGAAGGGTGGACGTTCTCTTGGTGCCGATAAGCGGCCGCTCAACGGCCAACGAGCGCGAAGCGGCCCAGATTGTCGAGGATATGCGCCCACGCCTCGTTATACCCATGCACTACGGCATCTACGGGACGGGAAGCCCCGAGAAGCTCAGGGATGAGCTCCAGAAGAAGCGCATCTGGACCCTCGTCAGGCCCCTTGAACTCTACGAAGAGTTCACCCTTTAGCGGTGAAGCGGATGCTCTCAACGGGGGTCAAATCACTTGACGAGCTTCTGGGTGGGGGCATCGCCCCCGGCGTCCTGACCCAGATTTACGGAGGCTTCGCCACGGGGAAGACAACGCTGGCGGTTCAGGTAGGCCTTCTCAGCCGCGGAAAGATTGCCTACATCGACACGGAGGGCGGCTTCTCTCCGGAGAGGCTGAGCCAGATGGCGACCGCAAGGGGGCTGGATTCGGAGGAGGCCCTTCAGCGCTTCATTCTATTCACCCCCTCGGATTTTAAGGAGCAGCGGCGCTCGGTTGGGGGCCTGAAGAAGATCGTTGATGGGACGTTCTCCCTCGTCGTTGTTGACTCGCTAACCGCCCATTATCGCGTCGAGGAGAACAGGAGGGGTCTGAGCGCAGAGCTGGGCAAGCAGCTCCAGGTGCTCCTCTGGATAGCGAGAAAGAAGGGCATACCCGTAATAATCATCAATCAGGTTCACTTCGACAGCCGGGCGGAGAGGATGAAGCCCGTTGCCGAACACACGCTCAACTACCGGACGAAGGACATTCTCCGGCTGGATAGACTGAACGTTCCCGGCCTTCGGGTCGCCGTTCTGGAGAGACACCGCTTCAGACCGGAGGGGGGCATGGTCCACTTCAGGATAACGGAGAAGGGAATAGAGGACGTCAAAACCAGGCCGGAAAACAAAAAAGAGACCCCCTGAATATTGCCCGTCGAGCATATTACCAAGTTGGTAATATTTGCCGAAAATTAAAACCTTGGCTCTATCGCTTCAAGCTCCTTAACGAGTTCTATCGTCTTCCTCAGGATTTCAACGACTTTGTAGATGTGTTCAAGCTCATCGAGGCTTAGCTTTCTTCCCTTCCTGCCCTTGAGATACTTCTCGATGACGCGGTAGCCGCCTATGGTGTACTCCCAGACCTCCGGTGGGATTCTGCAGAGCTTCGTCGTCTTGTTTATCACCACGCAGTCCCTGCCATCGTACTTGACCTTCTCAACGGTCAGGTCATCTCCGACGAGCTTGGGTTCGATTGGGAAGTCCACCTTCATCAGGTGGAGCTTGACCAGCTCCTCGCCGATATCCCTGTACTTCTTAAAGGTCTCCTTGTCGTAGAGCGGTATCCTCGGGAAGTCGAACTTGAGGAACTCGGCGTACCTCTTCCGGTACTTGGGGTCGTGTAAAACCGCGTAGGCGTAGTATAGGAAGCCCTCAGGAGTTACCTCCCCGTAGCGCTTCTTAAGCTCTTTGAGGAACTCGGACTTGAGGTTGGGCCTTTTAGTCTTGCTGTCGTCGGAGTATAGGTAGAGGGGGAAGACAACCCCCTGATCCCCAACATATGCCGAAGTTATCCCACGTTCGGCAATTGTATCCGTAACAAATACGTGCTTGAACTCTTTCTGATATTGCCTAGAGGCTATGAGCCCAAGATTTTCGTCCCCCAAGAAATGTTCATGAACATGAGGCAACGCCCTCTGAAGGAGAGCAACATCATAATACACGAACCTATAATCAAAAGGTCTATAAAGTACACGAACAACCTTAGACTGTGTAAATCCACTATTACGGGCACGTTGAATTCTTTTTGATGGCTTCCATGCACTTGTGTCCCCCAAATTATATTTACGCTGAATTTCCGGAATCGGAATAGTAGGATCTAAAATTTCCCTTATGACCTGCTCCAAGCTTGATTTATCAAAATGCAACAACGTTTCATCTTTTCCTGTAACAATTCCACTTCCGTAAACCTCAAAAATCTCGTCTAGCTTCGGGAACTTTGAGTACTCTTCTTCAAGGCTCAGATCCTTGGGAACAAAGAAGTAATAAGGCCTCTTTGGCCGGATCTCCTTCCATTCGACAGTTTTCCAGCCTTTGTTTCTCAAAAAATCATACTTCTCTTCCCTCATCGTCTTTTCGGCGTCGTGGACGATTGAGTAATAGTAGACCTTACACTCCTCCGCTTTGTGCTTTCCTTCCCTCAGCTTCACGAAGAACGCTATGGCAACACCTTGCTGGATGTCAAAGACGTTCTCGTCGCTTTCGCCCTTCCTCGCGTTCCCGTGGAGGTTGAGAATGTAGATTTCATCGAAGCTCTCCATGAGACTCTGTCTCATCCTCCTGTGGACGAGGCCGTCAAGGTACGAGTTGTTCGTGATGAAGCCGACTATTCCTTTACCGTTCTGGTCTATCTTCCACTGAGAGAAGCGGATAAACTTAACGTAATCGTCCTGTAGGGCACCTTTCTTTTTCTCCTTCTCAACCCCCAAGCCTTTCATGTAGTCTTTTAGGAGAGTCTGAATGTAAGTCTCATCTTTTCTTGTTTCATAAGGCGGGTTTCCAATTACCACGAATATCTTTGCCTCCTTCTTCACCCTGTCGGCTTCCTCGCTCTCCTTGTCCAAAGCTCTCTCGAATAGACCAGCCTGTCCCCTCTCCCGCATCAAGTCAAGGGCGTTGGTGAGGTAAATCCTGAACCTCTCATCGTCTTTCAGCTTTATGCCCCACTGGTTGAGCACCATCGAGAGCTTGAGATGGGCGACAAGGTATGGAGAGATTAGGATTTCAAAGCCGTAGATGTTGTTCAACAGGCGTTCCTTGAGGTAGAGCTGGAAGAGGGTCCCCTTGATGTTTTTGTGTATCCTGTCGAGGACTCCAGCGAGGAAGGTTCCCGTCCCCGTTGCTGGGTCGAGTATGGTAACGCCCTCATCGTGGAGCCTCTTCCCAAACCTCCCGCGGAGTATCTCGTCCACCGAGTTGATTATGAACTCAACGACAGGAATAGGAGTGTAATAGACCCCCTTCGACTTCCTGAGCTTGGGATTATACTCGGCTAAAAACGTCTCGTAGAAGTGAAGGAACGGGTCGAACTCGCCGTTTCCGAAGTGGAAGCGTCTCTTAAGCTCCTCAACGTCCACGTTGTTGAGTATCGCTATGAGCTCCTCGACAATCCACTCGAGGTAGTCAGGAAGGTCGGAGGCGATGTACTTGAAAATCTCGTGGACGACACGGAGGGACTTTGGAACGCCTCTGAAGGCGACGTTCTCCCGCGTGAGGCGACCATTTATTGTGAACCTAGCCATAAAGAGGCCATAAACAACGGTCTGGGCGTATGCATCTGCAAACTCGCTCTTCTTCATTCCCGCCATGAGGTGCTCCTTAAACGCCTGATAGAGGTACTGGAGCTGCTCATCGCTGTTCATGTTTTCAAGAACCACATCCTTTAGAATCATGGCCCTCTTCGCCAAAATATGGGCAAGACTCTCCGGATCCTTAATCTGGGGGACTGCAAAGCCCAGAAACCTCTGGGCAAGCCGGTTGAACTTCTCAACGTTTGATTCAATCAGGTTAAAGTCCTCATCGAGGAGAGAAACTTCCTCAACCTTCTCGCCCCTCTGGTAGAGAATGAAGTCGCGATAGTTGGTCAAGATGAAATTGTCCAGCCTCGCAGAATAGCGCTTGACCTGACTTTTATCCCTCTTTGGAAGCCTATGGAGGTCAATATTAGGAGCCTTAGTCTCGATGTATCCGATTATCCCGGAATCAGTAAATACCTTGAAATCCGGTGCACCAAAGGTCTCCCTGCCCGGTTCATGAATTATTTTGACGTTGTACTCCTTCGAGAACAGACTCCTGAGAAACTCGTGAAAAGCCGTGCGGTAGGAATACTCGGTAGTCGCGCCCGCCCGATGAACCTTTTTGAGGCCCTTGGAGTAACCCCTCAAAACCCCCGGTTTCATTTTATCACCGAACAGTAGAGAACACAGGGAGATATTAAAGGGTTTCCACCGCAACGTTTTTACACCATCACGTCCTACTATAAACGGTGAGACTATGGGAATCACAAAAGTAACTAGGAACTATCAAATTACTATTCCAAGCGATGTTAGGAAGAAGCTGGGGATTAGGGTGGGGGACGTTCTAGTCATCGAGATCGAAGACGGAAAGGCCGTGATCAAAAAGAGAGACCTTGAGCTTCCCCTACTGCCTGGGGGAAAGGGGCTGAAGGTTGAGGACATCGAGGAGGCCATAAGAAGGGGCCAGGGTGAGAAGGAGTGACGGTAATAGACACCAACGTATTCATATACGCCACCCTAAGGGATTCAGAGTTCAACGCGGAAGCGAGGAAACTGCTGGCTGGACTGGAAAAGTGGATCGTCCCCAGCATGGTCCTTTACGAACTCTACTGGTTTTTCAGGGAGGGGGGTTACAACGGAGAGGAAATAATGAAGGTGGTCTCCTCGATCCTGAACAGTCCAAGAACGAGGGTAATCGGTGATGGCGGGAAGTACACAAAACGCGCGCTGGAGCTAACCAAGAACCCAAAACGCTTTAACGATATGGTAATCCTTGCCACAGCGGAGGACTTTAAAAGGCTGGCCACATACGATAAGAGACTGAAAAAAGAAGCAGAAAAGCTGGGCATCAAAACCCTACCTTAAATCCGCTCGTAAACCTCCTGCACTATCCTAAGCACCGCCTTGTAGAGCTTCTCGCTTATCGTGCCTTCCTCGTAGTGCTCGGTGAGCTTCTCCCTGTCGATTATCTCCTTCTTTCCGTCCGGCCATCTGACGATGTCCACCTCGAGGTCGATGTAGCGGGCCCTGTCCGGGTAGATCTCCACAGGGGTGTTTATGTTGTAGTACTCGCCCTTTAGGTTGCCGTCACGGTCGTAATAGCGGTGTACAAACCACCACTTTCCTTCCTCTATCTCCGTGATGACGTAGTCGCCAAACTCTATCGGCAGGTCGAGACCGTCGTAGAACTTCCCGGGCTTGAGGTGGCGCTTGAAGGTGACCCTGAGCGGGTTCATGGAGACCTCCTGAACTTCACCGGGCCCTATCTTTATCCTCTGGCCATCGGGTTTGTTGTGCTCGAGGCTAAAGAGCCAGCCCCTCCTCGGCCCCTTGTTGGCAACGACTGACTCCCAGAAGCCCTGCCTGACCCTCTCCCGCTGGCCCGGCACCTTGGCTAGTATTCCCTCTGCTATCTCCACCGCGAACCCGAGTTCAAGGTCGTGGGCCTTCAGCTGGTGGTGGCCCTCAACCGTCGGAACCACTTTGTTCCGTATCTCGTCGAGCTTTTTCTTCGCCCCTCCACCGAACTCGACCTCGTAAATACCGCGTCCCTCGATTAGGAGGGATGGAGCCGCGTAGGAATCCGCCCTCGCGAGGGTGTCGGCCAGCTTCGAGAGCGCCACTATCTCATCGCGGAGAATGTTCCAGTCCTTGTAGGCGGCGGCCGTTCTCCACAGGATGCCCCACTCCCCGAGGTCAACACTCAGACCCAGGATGCGGAGCCTCTCGCGCTCGCTTTGGTCCCTTATCTTCCGGGATATTTTGACGTGCCTCTGGGCACCAACGGGCTTCGGAATCAGAACCGCGTAGTCACCGGGAATCGTCAGGGTGACGCTCAGCTGGGGGAGCAGGTTGTGCTTTTTGACCTGGACGAGGAGTTCGTCGCCCTCCCTGGCACGGGGAAGGTCCTTAACCGGTATCGTACCTATGGCGCTCCCAATGTCCACGTAGACGTATCTCTCGTCCCTCTGAACGACTATTCCCTTGTAGATTCCGTACAGCTGGTAGGGAAGCTTCCGGAAGAAGACGTCTATGAATTCGTCCTCGAGAACCTCCCTAACCTCCTCAACCTTCGTCCCGACGAGGATGACCCCATGGTGGTCCTTCTTGTCATAGACGTCAACATCGAACTCGTCGTAGGTCTTCTCGAGGTTGAAGCGCTCGACGATCCTGTTGCTCGGCTGTGAGATTCCGAATCCCCTGTCGAGGAACAGCTTGGTGAGGGCAGTGCTGTATATGCCCCTAACCCGGACTGTAACTCCTGTGTCTGTAGACACCTTCACCACCCCTCATCTTCTTTTCCACCACTCCTATGAGCGTGAGACCCTCGAGTATCTCGCCGGCGTCAGCGACACCGCTCAGCTTCTCAACGTTTCTCGCCTCAACCCAGAGCAGTCCCCGGGAGTGCCAGTCTCTCAAAGCAGCTTCAACCTTGTGAACGTCACCGGGATGAGTATAGAGCCTGAGGAGGAACCTTTTAAGGGTACCGAGTTCGGCCTCGAGCGTCTTGACCTTCCTGAGCTCCTCCATTATACCCGCGGGTACCTTTTTTTCCTTTTCGCCTCCAGCAAGGAGCGCCATTCCTTCGACCTCGGAGGTCAGCTCGCCGAGGGCCTTTCTAACGGCGTAGTCGTAGACCCTGTGAAACTGAACGAGCCTCTCCATCGCGGTCTCCAGCTTCACGCGGGAATCGTAGTCGTCCCTTGAGAGGAGGGACAGAAGCTCCTCGAGCCGGAACTTCATCTGATGCTCGTTCCGGTAGAGCTCCTTAGCCTGCGCCTCCCCGCTCATCTCGCGGTAAAGGCCCGCAGCCACCTCAAGTTTCTCCCGGGATACAGTGTGAAGGGCCTTAACGGTCTCCAGAAGAGCCCCCCTGTCCTTCTCACCGTAGATGGCAGGGAATTTGTTCTCAAAAGCGGAATGAAGCGATTCCAGACGGGAAAGTCGGGACTTAATCTCCTCAACGTTCATGGGAAAACCCCCTGGCCATAACTTGCCCCCTCCCCCTACTTGTAGTTTTCGATGCAGTCCCCTCGGGCGTGTTAAACGAAAGCGCTTACCCAAAATCTTTTTTTAAGCCGAAAGGCTAATCCAAGCGGTGCTTCAGATGGTGCTCTACGACCGCTTCGGCAGACCCGCAACCAACCTCAGGATATCCCTCACTCAGGACTGCAACTTCCGCTGCTTCTTCTGCCACCGCGAGGGACAGCACTTCAACGCGAGCCTTGAGCTGACCCCCTCGGAGATAGAGAGGCTCGTCAGGGTGGCGTCGCGCCTTGGAATAAGAAAGGTCAAACTGACCGGAGGGGAGCCCACCGTCAGGGACGATATACTCGAGATAGTGAGGCGCATAAGGCCATACGTGGTTGACCTCTCCATGACCACAAACGGGAGCAGGCTAAAGGAGCTGGCGAAGCCGCTCGCCGAAGCGGGCCTCAACCGCGTCAACGTATCCCTCCACAGTCTAAAGCCCGACGTTTACCGCAGAATCACCGGTGTCGATATGCTCGACACGGTCCTCGAAGGCATAGGGGAGGCGGTGAAGTACCTCAGCCCGGTGAAGCTCAACATGACAGTTATGAGGAGACTGAACGACGGCGAGATATGGGACATGGTGGAGTTCGCCGCGAAGACCGGGACGATACTCCAGCTCATCGAGCTCGAGGCCCCGAGGGAGATGACGGAGACCAGGTTCTTCAGGAAGTACTTCTACCCGCTCAAGCCCGTGGAGGAGCGGCTGGAGGAAATGGCCGTGGAGACCCGCGAGAGGAGGATGCACAGAAGGAAGAAGTACTTCATTCACACCGACCACGGCGTCGCAGAGGTTGAGGTGGTCCGGGCGATGCACAACACGGTATTCTGCGCCAACTGCACGAGGCTCCGCGTCACGTCGGACGGGAAGTTCAAGACGTGCCTGCTGAGGAAGGACGACCTCATCGACTTCGCGACGGCCCTCAGGAACGGCGCAAGCGACGGAGAGCTCGTGGAGATATTCCACCGGGTCGTCCTCATGAGGGAGCCGTACTGGAAATGAAGGAAAAGTTTTTTGGGAAGTTGGCATCTATATGATTAGGTGAAAGCGTGGGGCATGGGAATGAAATCCAATATCTCTCCGCTGCAATCCTGATCGGCATAGGCGCATACGGCGTCATACGTTCCCTGGAGGAGTATAAAAGACACGGAGAACCCGTAAAAACCCTGGCTAGGACACTGTTGGTATCCTTTTTCCTGTTCGGTATCGCCGGAGGCCTCGGAGTACTGGTGACTACAGCCGTTTCCCTCAAGTTCTGGATGCTCCAGGCGGTCAGCATAACGCTCGGATACATAATCCTGGCAAGCTCAACATTGAATCTGCTGGGCAAACTGGAGAGATACTGGCGGGCACCGTCCGTCCGGAGGGAGAAATCCAGGGGTAGAAAACCACCCTTACCCCCAGCCGCGATGCTCACATCAACCGAGGATGCAAAGGTTCTGCTGAAAACCATCTTCGGGTATTTCAATGTTCCCATCCTTGCCATAGGCAGAGAACACCCAGAATCATGGGCCAAGAAGATGGGGGTGGAGCCCGCGGAATACATCTGGCTCACCCGCGTGGAGCATCCCCAGTCCGTGAGTCCCAGTGCACTTCACATCCTGAACAGCAAGATAACCACGTTCCTCAAGAATAACCCCAACGGGATAGTTTACATCGAGGGAATCGAGTACATAAGCTTCTATGTGGACTTTAAATCCATAGCGAAGTTCATCCTCGCGGTTAGGGACGCGGCCATAATTCACGGGGGACACCTGATACTGCTCGTCACCCCCGAAACGCTGGAACCCCAGCAGTACGCAATATTCAAAAAGGAACTCGAAACCATCGATGTTCAGAGAATCATCAACAACTTAGTGGGCGTTGCATTGTTTGGAACACTGGCCCCCGGAAGCGCGCCCAAATCCCCGGAGCGGAATGACGATGCCGGCACTCAGAGTCCCCAAGAGGAAAGCTGAACCCGTGAAGAAACGGCTAAAGAAGCTGGGCCTCTACGACGGGAAGAGGCGTCCGAAACGGGAGGGGGAATTCGTTCTCCTCCCCGTCATCGAAGACCCCCTTCTTCACTCACTCGGCTACGAAGTCTTGCCCTCCGAACTTCCCCTCCGGCCCGAGCGGCAGCTTTACAAGAACCTCGAGAGCGTCCTCGCCGGGAGGCTGAGCGAGGATGAGCTGAAGCACCTCAGGCGCTACGACATCGTTGGGGATATAGCGGTAATCCAGATACCAAGGGAGCTTTCCCACAGGGTGGACGATATCGTATGGGGCCTCAGAAAGGTCCACCCCTTCATCAGGGTCGCGGCCCAGAAAGGCTTCCACGAGGGGGCGTTCAGAATAAGGGAATACTCGATAATCTGGGGGGAGAGGAGACTCGAGACGGTCCACAAGGAGAACGGGGTGGAGATAAAGGTCGACCTGAGCAGGGCATTCTTCAACCCGCGGATGAAGGGCGAGCGCTACCGCCTGGCCCAGCTCGTTCAGGACGGCGAGAGGATTCTGATTCCCTTCGCCGGCGTTCTGCCCTATGCGCTCGTCATAGCGCGCTATAAACGGGCCAAGATCACCGCGGTGGAGCTGAACAGGGAAGCCTACGAACTCGGCCTCGAGAACATCGAGCTGAACCGGGAAAGGCTGAAGGGCGAGATAGAGTTCATCCACGGCGACGTTTTCGACGTTCTCCCCGAACTTCCGACCCACGACAGGGTGATAAGCCCCACGCCGAGGGGCGTTGATGCCCTGGCTCTAACGCTGGGCAGGGCAGAGAAATGGCTCCACTACTACGACTTCGTCCATGAGGCCGATGTCGGGGCGTTCAGGACCAGGATAATGGACGCGTGCGCCATGCTGGGAAGGGAGTGCGAGGTCCGCGTAAAGAAGGTGAGCGACTTCAAGCCGCACGTTTTCAAGGTGTGCGCGGATGTGGGGATAAAGGAGAAATAATGAAGATCCTCACTTCTTCCCCAAAAAGTCGAACAGCGTCGCCTGCTTGCCCTTCTTCTTGGGCTTGTCCACCTTTCCGGACTCCTTCGGCTCTTCCACGCTCTCCATCTCTTCCTCGGCCTTCTCAAGCTCTTCCTCGCTTATCTCCCCCGGGGCTTCCACAGCCTCCTCCTTCGGCCCGGTCTCCCCGGGCTCCTTCTCGACCGCGGCCTCCACGTGCCCCTCCAGTTCACCGCGCTCCTTGAGCTTCTTGTGGATGTTGAGGCTCTTGGCCCAGATCGTCCTCGCCCTCTCCCTGTCGCCGGCGATGAACTCCACCTCTTTCTCCGTCAGCTCGAGGAAGACGACGAAGTGCGCCGCAACGTCCGCGCTGTTCTCAAATATTGCCCTGAGGTAGTTGAGGGTCTCCAGCGCCTCCAGCTTCGCCATGTGCATCTCGCTCATTATCTTCTTGACGACCGAATCGCGGAGGCCCCTCTCCGCCTTGCTCTCCGTGAGGAGCTTTATCGTCTTCGGGGGATAAATCCGCACGAAGCCCTTCTTTTTGACACCTGCAACGGCAACCCCCGCGGTCATCATGTCGGTGGCGTACTTCCAGAGGCCGTAGTTTCCGGTTCTCTGCGCCCTGCCGAGGTATATGTCAGCCCTGCTGAGCGCCTCATAGGCCCTCGCTATGTCCTCGGGCTTATAGTAGACGTAGGGGAGGTTCTCGTCTATCCACTGAAGGAGTTCGTGGGGGAACATGTCAACACCAAGCGTTGCCATCCTGGCTTTCTTCGCGTTGTCCGTGGCAAAAATCTGCGCCAGTGCCTGGAAAACGCTCTTCTCGGTGTCGCGGTAGGCCAGAACCTGGGCCGCGTCCTCGACCCCGCCCGTGACGACGGTCTGCAGATCGTTCACCGCGGGCACGGAGGTCGCCGCCCGCGTGCTTGGGCTATGTCGTAGAGCAGTTCCTTTGGAACCCTCTTGCCCTCGTGGT
>NZ_LLYW01000042.1 GCF_001484195.1 Thermococcus celericrescens | reverse complement strand
AGGTCGAGGGAATTCCTGGCCGATGAAGGCGGGGCGAAGATAAGCGGCAAGCCCTGGGCGCTCGCGAGCGCGCTGATGAAGATAGAACGCGCCGTCAGCTACCGGCCGATGAGGGATGGGAACCCTGCAACGGCTCACATGTTCATAGTGAACCCGTTCAAGGGAACCAGCCTGGCGAGTCTGTTCTCGACTCACCCGCCTACCGAGGCGAGGATCGAGAGGCTCAGGAAGATTTCGGAAGAGATGGGCTACGCCCCCACCTTCTGACTTTCCTCATTTCTGCCATCTTTCGAAGCGAACGAAAGGTTTCTGACCTCCGTGAGATAGCGAAGGACCTGGGCGTCGAGTTTCCATACTGAGCCTTTTCCGTTCTTACATCATCTTTTTGGCTGCATAATTATCGAATTGTGTAATTATTCAATTCTGAAATCGACAAGCATTTAAACGTTAGTGCTCATCTCTTAACGGTGATGAACGTGAAAGCCGTCAAGGCTAATCTTCTCTACGATGGTCTGGGCAACGTCCAGAGGGACGTCTACGTCGTTTTTGATAGAAACATCGTTGATGTGACGAAGGATAAGCCAAAGGAAGCTGAGGTAATAGCCGGGGGCGTTGTAACGCCGGCCTTCATAGACGGCCACAGCCACATAGGAATGGACCGCTACGGTGAACCCTACCAGGAGGGCGAAGCCAACGAGCAGATGGATGCTGTTCTTCCACTCGTCGATGCCCTCTACTCAATTTACATGGACGACAAGGCCTTCAAGCACTCCATCGAGTTCGGTGTGCTGTACTCCTCTGTCCTGCCGGGAAGCGGAAACATCATAGGAGGAAAGGCGGTCTTCATAAGGAACTACGGCAGGGACATAGAGGATGCCTTCATCCAGTATGCGGGCGTTAAAGCGGCGTTCGGCTACAACCCGCGCTCGACGAAGGAGTGGAAGGGAACCAGACCGAGCACGAGGATGGGTGCGATAGGTATTCTCCTCAACTGGCTGATAAAGACGCAGAAGACGATAGCCCTCATCGAGAAGGGCAAGAAGGAGCCGGAGGAAGTTGAGCCTACGGTTGAGGCACTAATTCCTGTCCTCAAGGGCGAGATCCCGCTCCGCGTCCACGTCCACAAGGAGGACGACATCGCGGCGCTCCTCATGATAAAGAGGAAGTTTGGGCTCAAGATAACCATCGAGCACGCCGGCGACGTCCACAGCAGGGAGACCTTCGAGAAGATTAAGGCCGAAGGCGTTCCGGTAATCTACGGTCCCTTCGACTCGCTTCCCTACAAGGTCGAGCTGAAGCACGAGGACTGGAAGAACGCCCGCTACCTGCTCGAGGTCAAACCGCTCTTCGGCCTCATGAGCGACCACCCGGTCACGCTCCAGGCGAACCTCTACCTGCAGCTCAGGCACTTCATAAGGCTCGGCATGAGCAAGGCGGAAGCGATAAAGGTCATCACCCACAACAACGCGAAGATACTCGGCGTTGACGACAGGCTCGGAAGCATCGAGAAGGGCAAGTGGGCTTCGCTCGTCGTCTGGAACGGCGACCCGTTCTGCGTGGAGAACTACCCGACGCACGTCTTCGCGGAGGGAGAGCTGATTCACGAGGCGGACTGGTGAGTTCTCTCTTTCATATTTTGAAGAGATAAAAAGAAAGGTCTTCAGCCCACCTTAAACTCAAACCCCCTCGCGAAGGTGTAGGCCTCTCTAAGCTCCGGCCGCTCCTTGAGGAACCTGAGGATATACTGCCCGCAGTTCGAGCCTATGAGGTTCTCCTTCGTGTCGCCGACGGAGATAATGACGTCGTAGCCGAGCCTCCTGAGGTCGTCAACAAAGCGTTTGTGCTTCATCGGAAGGCCAGTCTCAAGGTCCACGTCGTTGGTGAGCTTATTCTTCAGCACGCTCACCGTCGGGTTGAGGGGCGTTATCTTGATGAGGAAGCACTCCTTCGGGAAATACTCGGCTATGACTTCAGCATCGGCCTCATTCTCCCTCGCCAGGGCAAAGTTGAGCGTAATCTTCTTGCCGCCCTCGTCGTAGAAAGCTTTACCGTACTCGGCCATCCTCTCGAAGTCCCACTTTCTGACGGGGATTATCTCGTCCCTCTGCTCCGGGTTGGTGGAGTGTATCGAGAACTGGAGCTGAAAGTTGGTGGGGAACATCTCCTTCTTAAGTTCCAGCAGTGCCTCGAAGAACTTGTCCGTCCCAATCGGGGCTATGGTCGAGAGAGACGGGTGGAAGTTCTCGTAGCGCTCGCCCAAAAGCCTCATCGCCTCTACCACGGCCATGTTGAAGCTCGGCTCGCCCATTCTCGCGAACTGCACCTTGAACTTCCTGGTTTTGGGCTTCCCGTTCCAGCGCTTCTGAATCGGGTACTCTATCTGCTCAATCAGCTCATCGACGTCGAGCTTTCCCTTGTAGAAGAAGCCGGCGTCGCACATCTTGCAGCCGACCGGACAGCCGTTGAGCGATGAGACGATGAGCACCCACTTCTCGGCCGGATTGTGGGTCGGGATTGACTCGACGAACTCCACGATGTTTCCCTTCGCGGTCTTCCCGATGTAAACGACGGCAACGTTCGGATCGCCAACCTCACTCAGTATCTCCATACCTCTCCCTCCTCCATATCACCATCGCGGTTTTGATTCCGTCCGCTATCGCCAGGGCCGTCTGGCGGTAGATTCCGTTCTTAACGTCCCCAACGAGGAAAAGGTTATCGTCCTCGATGCCCTCCACAAGTTCGATGTTGGGAATCCTCCCTATGGCACCGAGCACCAGATCAACCTCAAAGTCGCCAGCGCTCGTTCTGGCTAAAAGCTTTTGCTTCCCGCTTATAGGCTTTATTTCCCACACCTGTCCCATCAGCGTTTTGATGTTCGAGCGTCTCTTCACGAGTTCCTGGAGGTAGGGCAGGGCCTTTGGCTCGCTCCTCATGAGGATTACCACCTCGTCGCTGGTCTCGCTCATGGTCAACGCGTAGTCGAAGGCCACATCGCCGCCGCCGATTATAAGAACCCGCTTGTAGTGTCTCCTCGGAACTTCAGCGACGTGGTAGATTACTCCATCGAAGGGGAGCTTTCTTGGCCTCGTTCCGTTTGCCACCACGAGGTACTTGAAGTGGTGAACCCCGCTCGCGGTTTCGACTTCAAAGAGTCCGCCGACCTTTTTAACGGCCATGACCTCCTCGTAGATGATTTTCAAGCCATACTTTCTCACGTATTCCTCAAGGAGTTCAACAACTTTCTCTCCATTTATTCCGTCCGGGAAGAACATCGTGTTCTCGACGGAGTAGGCGTTCCTTATCAGCCCACCTATCCGGTCGCGCTCGAAAATCACGCTCTCTATCCCGTAGCGCGCCAGCTGCACCGCCGTCGCTATGCCCCCTATGCCGGCCCCGATTATCCCGACGAGAGCCATTCCAGCACCTCCCCTAAGAGCGACGTAACCGCGAAGCCGTGAGAGAGGTTTCTAAGCGTAGCTTCGTGGAAAAACCTGTTTTGAGTCAGTGTCCCATCGACCGGAAAGACCACGTTGAAGCCCCGCACGAAGGCCTCTCTGGCGGTGGTCTCACAGCAGAGGTGCGTCATGACGCCGGTGATGACTACGGTTTCTACGTGGAGTTTTCTCAGAATGCCTTCAAGTTCAGTTCCGTGGAAGGCGTCGTAGGTTCTCTTCTCGATTACCGTCTCTGCAAAGGACCGAAACTCGTCGAGGAGCCCATTCAGCGGGTCGTCTCTTGGCATATTGCCGCCCCACCAGCGGGTCATTATGTCGTCCCGATGGAAATGGCGGGTGAAAATTATCGGAACGCCGAGCCTCTCCGCCTCTCTGTAAAACTCCACAAGCCTGGGAACGAAGCGCGGCGCGGAAGGCAGGAACGCCCTGCTCTCCGGCCTGAGGAAGTACGCCTGAAGGTCTATCGCGAGAACGGCCGCATTCCGGAACGGCCTAACCTTCTCCCACTTCCTAGGCCTGAAATACCTCTCCCTCATCTCGGCTATGAATTCCTCGGTGAAGTAGTCCTCCTTCATGGGTGTGAGAAGGAAGGGTGGGCTTAAATGTCTATCCCCCTCGTCATCGCGCCGTCTATGATGACGGTGGAGCCGAGCATGTACTCCGCCTCATCGCTCAGGAGGAACGCGATGAGCGAGCCGAGTTCTTCCCACCTCCCAGTCCTGTGGAGGGGCGTTCTGCCGAGCACTTCCCTCTCCCAGGTCTCCTCAAAGGGTTCTCCCTTCGCCTCGGCGACGGCTTTGAGGTTCTCCCGTGCACCGGGTGTATCGAAGCTTCCGAGCAGAACGCTGTAGGCCCTTATCCCGCGCTTTCCGTATGTTCTCGAAACGCTCCTGGCGAGCTGAACCAGACCTGCCCGCGTTACATCTGCCAGAGCCAGCGGTGGCATCGGCTCCTTTATCGAGACCGAGTTGAGGTAAACGAGAACACCCCGGCGTTTCTTCTCAAGCCACGCCTGAGCAAGGAGGGTCGTTAGGTAACCGGGAGCGACCGTGTGAAGGGCAGAAGCCTCGATCCAATCTATATAGGTCGCCTCGTGGAGGAGGCAGGGTTCACAGCGGACGTTGCCGGCGTTCCAGACGAGGGCGTCGATTCCACCGAGGAGCTCCCATCCCTCCTTGACGAGGTTCTCCAGATCGCGCTGGTCGAAGAGGTTGACCCTAACGGAATAAACCTCACCGTAGCTCGAAAGCTCATTCAGGGCCTTCTTCAGGTTCTCCTCGCTCCTGGAGCTTATAACAACCCTCGCGTTCCTCTTCAGCAGTTCCCTTGCAACGTTGAAGCCTATACCGCGCGATGATGCCGTGACGATGACCCCTAGGCCGTCCAGATTTATCTTCACCGGCATGTGGGAGAGTTGGGGCTGGAGAATAAAACGCTTTCCCAAAACTTTATACGTCCACCTTCGAAGTGCCAACCATGACCGAGCCGAAGGATATAGTGCTTAAGGAGAGCCAGGAGGTCGAGGGCCTTCCAATCGAGGGGCCGTGGCCCGACGAAGTCGGGAACCTTGAGGAAGTCCTCGACTACTACGAGCGCATAGGCTTCCAGGCGACGCACCTCGGAAGGGCGATAGAGATCTGGCGGAAGGTAGAGGAGAAGCGTGCCAGCGGCGAGGAGGTTAGAGTTTTCCTCGGCTACACCTCCAACATAATCTCCTCCGGCCTGCGCGAGCTGGTTGCGTGGCTCGTCAAGGAAGGTAAAGTAGACGTCATCGTCACGACCGCCGGCGGAATCGAGGAGGACTTCATAAAGGCCCTGAAGCCATTCATCCTCGGTGACTGGCACGTGAACGACGCCCTGATGCGCGAGAAGGGCATAAACAGGATAGGCAACATCTTCGTGCCCAACGACCGCTACATCGAGTTCGAGAAGTACATGATTCCCTTCTTCGAGCGCGTTCTTGAGATGGAAAAGGAGCGCGGAAAGCCCTTAACCGCGAGCGAGTTCATCTACGAGATGGGCCGCTACATGGACGAGAAGCTCGGGAAGGAGAAGGAGCGCTCGGTTATTTACTGGGCCTACAAGAGGAACATCCCGATTTTCTGTCCGGCCATTACCGACGGCTCAATCGGCGACATGCTCTATTTCTTCAAGGAGGAGCGCGGGGACAGGGAGCTGGTCATAGACATAGCCAACGACATAGTCAAGCTCAACAACCTCGCCGTTACCGCCAAGGAGACGGCCTCAATAATCCTCGGAGGCTCGTTGCCAAAGCACGCGATAATCAACGCCAACCTCTTCAGGGGCGGAACGGACTACGCGATTTACGTGACGACAGCGATTCCCTGGGACGGCTCGCTGAGCGGTGCACCGCCGAGCGAAGGTGTCAGTTGGGGCAAGATAAGGGCTAAGGCTGATTACGTCGAAATCTGGGCAGATGCGACGCTCGTCTTCCCGCTGCTGGTGTGGAAGGTGATGAAAGGATAGTGTTAGCTTGGCCTTAATAATTTGCACCGTCCCTGCAAACTCCTTTTTAAATACCTTTGCAGTACGAGTGCAAAATCTTTATAAATATCTTTGCACTAAAACTGCACATGCTTGAGTTACAAAATCCGTGGTGGTTCGGCGAGCCCGACAGGGACTGGGAGCTCTTTGAAAAACTCACCTATAGGATTAGGCCGAAATGGCTTGATGAACTCTCGCTGAGCCCATTTTCGCTCAACTTCGTCGTTGGTCCGAGAAGAGTCGGGAAAACCCTTGGAATAAAGCTCCTCATCAAAGAGCTCCTCAAAAAAGTCGAGACTCCTTACGCAGTCTTTTACTTCAGCTGTGACGTGCTTGAGGACCACAGAGAGCTTTTGGAGGTTCTGAACGACTATCTAAGGCTAAAGAGACGAAAGGGTGTTAATGAGGCCTTCATATTCCTCGACGAGGTCAGCCTCGTGGACGACTGGTGGCGTGCCCTGAAGTTCCTCATAGACCGGGGCGAGTTGAGGAACGACGTCGTTACCGTGACGGGCTCAATTTCCCTGACTGTAGGCCGACACTTTGAGACGTTCGGCGGTAGGATGGGAAACGGAAAAACGATTGAGGTCATGCCACTGAGTTTTCACGACTATTACAGCCTTTTCTACAACGAGTTCTTTCCGTCAAAGGGAGCAGAAGTCTTTGAGAACTACCTTGAGACAGGGGGATACCTCGCTTACCTGAACGGCACCCTGAAGGTTGAGGAACTCGTGGGCTTTCTGAAGGCAGACTTGAAGGCCCTCGACCGCTCCAGTGATCTTGCAAGGGACATCGTGGGTGCGGTGCTCGATAAGGCCCCATCGCCCACCTCATTCAACGCGATAGCAAAGGCCGTTGGCGTTTCGCCCCACACCGCAAGGGATTACGTTGAGCTTTTTGAAGCCTTTCACATCCTCCTGCAGGTTCTCTACCTCGGCGGTGACGGAAAGGTCTACCCGAGGAAGGAGCGGAAGCTAATCCTCCGCGATCCCCTCATCGTAAGGGCCATAGAGCTGTGGACAAGGAGAAAAATCGACAGGGCGGTGCTCTACGAGTGGCTCGTTCAGGAGCACCTGTACAGAAAGTTCGGAGAGGTGTTTTACTACCGCAACTCCTACGAGATTGATGCAATAGCCGGAAACCTGAGGGTCGAGGTCAAGTCCGGAAAGAAAAGGGGGCGCTATCCGAGGAACGTTGAGGTTTTAGAGGGCTCGAAGGTTCCGGAGTTCCTATACAACCTCACCTAGCGAGCTCTTTTATCTTATCGACCTCACCCCGCTGAACCAGTCTCAGGAGTTTTTGCTTTGACCGGCCCGCTTCACATTTCGTCCTTTCTCATGAACAATATGCACGCATATCGTCCCTGCGTGAGGACAAGAGTTATAAATAAAGAATCCAACTTCAAAACATGGACGAGAGGATACTCACTTCACTCATCACCACGAGCAGGAGGGTAATGGCTTGGGCGAGGAAGTTCCCAAAAAAGCGCTTTCTCTTCGACGAGCTTAAAGCTGTTGATGAGGAGTATTACGTTGGCGTTAGGGGCGTTCGTGGTGTCGGTAAGACAGTCCTTCTGCTCCAGCTGGCAAATGAAACCGAAAGGAGCGTTTACTTCTCAGCCGATTCGACCCTCATAAAGCCTTTCTCCCTCTACGAGGTTGTGAACTCCCTCGCGGAGATGGGATACAGAAATGTTTTCATTGATGAGATTCACAGGAAAGTGGACTGGGCCGAGGACTTAAAGACGCTCTACGACGAGCACGAGGTAAGGGTGTTCTTCTCAGGTTCATCGGCTATAGATTTGGTTCATTCGGGAGCTGACCTGTCAAGAAGGGTTGTCCTCAAAGAACTCCCGCCAGCTTCCTTCAGGGAATGGCTCAACATAAAGAGGAACTTCGACGTTCCCAGGTACCCACTAAAAGAAGTCCTTTCCAGAGCTTTTGACCTGACAGATATGTACGCTGAACTCCATCCACTCTGGAGGGAATACATGCGAGAGGGGGGAGTGCTCTACCCGAGGAGTGGCTTCTACGACGCCCTTGACAACTCTATTCGGAAGGTAATCCTCGAAGACCTCTCCGCCCTGAGGGAGGTTAGCGTTAAGTACGAGACAGATGCATTTAAGCTTCTCTACATCGTCGCCAAGTCTGCCCCCTTCGAGGCCAACTACTCCCGGATAGCCAGGGCTCTCGAAGTCTCCAAGAACATGGCGATAAGGCTCGTGGAAGACCTTTCAAAGGCCGGCCTCCTGATTGCCTTTCACCCCTGCGGCAGTGCTAGAAAGGAGCCTAAACTGTACCTCACCGTCCCGCTGAGGGAGTTCTTTGCCAGAAAGGGCTTTAACACCCACGAAGGTGCCCTGCGCGAGGAGTTCTTTGTGAACCACCTGCGGAACCTCGGTCTCTGCTACCTCAAGGGGAAGAGGGGTGAGAAAACCGCTGACTTCAGGATTGGCGAATGGATTATCGAGGTAGGCGGTGAATCAAAGGGTCGCTACCAGAAACCTGACTATATAGCGGTCGATGGCCTCCTCACGGGCAAGGGTAGGATCCCGCTGTTCCTGTTTGGGTTGGTGTATTGAGTCATGGTGCCCTTAGAGGACCCCATTGCAAGTCAGGCCAGTCTGTGACTCACGGCGGGGGTTAGTAAAGAGCGTTCTTGCTTTTCTCCTGCTCTTTGAACAGCTCACGGTATTTCTCGCAACTCTTAAACAGCTCTTCGTGCCTACCCCTGCACAATATCCTGCCCTCCTCAAGAACCCATATCTCTTCCATCTCTCTGATTGTTGAGAGTCTATGGGATATGGTGATAAGGGTCATCTCCATTTTTCTCAACCTTTGGAGGATTCTTGCTTCCCTCTCAGAATCCATACCCGAAGTGGCTTCATCCAGTATTATGATCCTAGGATTTCTAGCTAGAGCTCTCGCTAAGGCTATCCTCTGTCTCTGGCCTAACGATAGATTTTTACCGCCCTCTTCAATAGGTAAATCGGGATTTAGTTCCTCAAGTTCAACGGTTTTTAGGATCTCTACAATTTCGCTGTCTGTGAGATTTTTTCCGAGAGCAATGTTTTCCCTAACCGTTCCCTCAAAGAGATACGGCTGTGACGGAACATAGATAAGTTCCCTGCCAAGAAGGGACTCGGGTGGACACTTTCCGATCTTAACTTTGCCCTTGGTGGGTCTAATTATTCCCGAGATTATCAAGGCTAGCGTTGTTTTTCCAACTCCCGAAGGACCCACTATGCCGAGGTTTTTGCCAAAGGCAATTCTCTCGGAGATTTCCTTTAGAACCTGACTTCTTTCGCGGGATAGGGATACACCCTGCAATTCAATACCCCAATCTTCTGGAGTACACGTTGGTCTTTCAAGGGACGGTTCGATTTCAATGAACTCCCATATTCTTTCAATTATGGGAACGGCTCTGTGATAACTGCTCCAGAAGAATGCAAATCGCTCAACCGGGTAATAGACTCTGCCGAGATATGTAAACGTGGCGATCACCGACGAAAGAGTGGCCATTCCATTCTTAACAAAAACTACGCCACTTAGGAGAACAAGAAGTGGTAGGATCGTTGATAGATACGACTGAAGGCCGTAGCTGGCCGTGCTGTAAAAAGCAACTTTTTTTGATGCATTGACCCAACGGTCAAGCCTTTCCGAGACCCTTTTGATAAGATAGTCGAACGCATCGAGGGTCTTTATATCAAGCCTACCGTCTATTCCCTCTTTAAATGCGGTAACGCTCTCTGAGTATCTCTTTCTCTCTTCTGAAGAGGCCAGCTTAAGTCCATGGATGAACGCTCTAAGGGAGAGACCGTAGACTGGAAGTGTTATGAGGGTGACGGCACCTAGATATGGGTTTAGTCTAAAGATAACCGTCACTCCAATGATTAGAGAAAATGCCTCTATAATGATGGCAGGGATTAGAGACATTCCCATTCTACCGACGATTTCCGTGTCCGATTGAATTCTGGAGAGAGCATCACCGGGGTTGATGTTCTCTGAGAGCAGAGTTGAGATGAACAGTTTTCTTTTAAGCCATGCGGCAGCTTTCGTCTCTGCGAAGTTGCTAACAAAACCTGAGTATAGGTAGATGATCGTTGATGCGGTGTACAGGAGGAGTATAATTCCAATATTCTTCAGGATATCATCGGTATTCATCTTGCCGAGGTTTTCAATGAGGCTTTGGATGTAAAACGGCACAGCTGCAGATAGGAGGGTTGATACTGCCCCCAAAGTTATGAGGAGGAACACGTATTTCTTGTGAGCCAGTCCAACCTGAAGAACCCTGTGGAGTGCTTTACTCAATTATAGTGCCCCCAGCGCGAGTATTGGCAATTTTCATTGCCTACTAAAAAGTTTAAAATTTTTTTTTGGAAACTTAACGTTATGAACGCTATGTTTGGATTTAAAATGCCCATTAATTACCTTTGCCTTCTCGCGGGCACGCCTCCTCAACCTGACTTTTCCCCTCACGCTTTCAAACCTGCTCTCCCGTATTCGGTGCTCCATATCATTCCAGAGCTTTCTGAACCTGTAAAAGTACTCCAAAAGCTCAAGCTCGTCTCCATAGATGACCCTGTGGTTCTTGATTACATCGATCTGGACGTACAGTGGCAGCTCCTCAAAGACCTTAACATCATACTTTCCACCGAGCTCTTCAAGAACCCTCTCGTAAGTCCCAGGTTTTGGCTTCACCAGGCAAATATCAACGTCGCTCCGCTCCGTCGCTTCTCCCTGGGCATGGGAGCCATAGAGAAGAATCCCCATGCAGTCATCCCTGAAGGGCCTGAAGTCCCTGCGGAGCTGCTCTATGATGGACACACTACCACCAAAGGATTTTTGGCGGGATTGCATAAAGGGTTTTTGGTTTATCATACAATCACAAAAGCTCCAACAGCTTATCCTCCCCATTCGGCAGCACAAGCGGCCGCGAGAGGTGCTTTCTCGCATCGGGCGGGACTTCGTAGATTCTCTTCTTTAAATCGCGCGGCACCTCGACGGGGATAAGCTTCTTCGGCATCTTAAAACCACAGCGCTTGCACTTGAGGTAGTCTCCCTTGCTCTTCATCGTCCCGCCACACTTTGGACAGCGCGGCTTCTGATACTCCACCTTCGGGACGAGCTTGACCGGATAGAACTTTTCGAGGTTGAGCGTTAGAACGCCCTCGTGCTCTTTAACTCCTCCGGCCGCTATGATTTCGTCGCCGGGCAGGAGCTTCCTGACCCAGTTCCGGAACTTCTTGGTCGGCTCGAAGGCGGCAACCCTAATCCTTCCCGTCTCGTCCTCCAGCTCGAAGAAAACGTGCCTCCCGCGCTCCCAGTAGGGGCCGACCACTCTACCCCTGACCACTGCGCTGTCGTAGAGCTTCAGCTCCACTATTTTCTTCGGGATGAGGTGGTCGTCGGTGTTCTGGTTGGTCTTGTAGAGCTGGTGAAAAGCGACCGGCTCCCCGAGCTTGACCATCTCGAAGACCTGGAGAACTCTGCCGCGGTCAATTCCCCTGATTCCAACAAGGACGGGGTCTTTTCCGTGGGGGGTTATGAGAACGCTTCTCTTGTACGGGTCAACGTTGTCGTAGGTGAAGGGATAGCTCCAGCGGTCGGCGGAGAAAACGCTCTCCCCCTCCACTCTCCTCGGAGTTCCCCAGCTGTCCGGCTCTCTGTAAGCTAACAGCTCGTAGGTGAAGCGTTCGAGAGGATAGCCTATCGCCGCGAGGGAGCCTATTATACCCCTCCCGACCTTGAACTTGAAGTACTCTGCCTCAACTTTCTTCGCGACCATTTCAGCCTCCTCGATCTTAACGTGCTCCCTCAAAGCCCTCAACGAGAACTCGCGGAGCTCTTCTGGAATATCTCCTTCGAAGAACACGACGCCAGGGTTAGTATTTTCGTGCTCGAAGTCGGCAAGACGGTCCACGTAGAAGAGGACGGTGTTTTTAACCTCGGTTATAAGCTCCTCATCGACCTTGAAGGTCATCGCAACCGCTCCGTTGCCCCTCGTTTTGTACGGGATGTTCGGGTTGAGCCTTATCAGCCTCGGCAGGTCTATGGGCTCCGCTAACCTCGAAAGCTCGCGGTAGAGGAGCGCGCCGAGGTATGTGGTGCACATGCCGTTGGGTGAGTCGGTGTCGTCGATTCCGATGTGGAGGAGCATGGTTGAAGAAATGGGGAGGGGGTTTAAAAATCAACCGCCGAAGAGCCAGAGCACCGCGTCCGGAAAGCGCCTCAACCAGTAGTACTCGTTGTGTGTGGCTCCCTCGTCCTCGATGACGAGAAGGTTTTCGCCCTCAGCGTAGCCTTTCTCCCTTAATACCTCCACCATCTTTCTGTTGGTTTCTACCATTTCGCTCGGATCGCTCCCCTTAAGGGTTCCCAGTCGATGTAGATTTTCTCCGGGGCGTTCCTCACGAAGTCATAGATCTCCGGGTTGAACCAGAAGGCTGAACTCATGGCTCCAGCGTAGCGGAAGGTTTCAGGGTATTTGAAGCCGGCGTAGATCGAGATGAGCCCTCCGAGGGAGGAGCCCATTCGTCTATCCTCCCATCGCCGCCGTTGTCTATGCCGACCACTATGACGGAGAAGTTTCTCTCCCTAAAGAGGTTCTCCAGGGCCTCGTCCACCCTCCATTCGCCGGCGAAGGAGGTTGCCTGGTCAAATAGGTTCTGGCCGTCGGGCATGTAGGGGACGGGGTATCTTTTGTCGCCCCTCCCGTAGTCAGGCGGCAGGTAGACCCATATCCTCCTCGTCCTGTTGAGCTGGGGTATGAACATCTTGAAAGTCGTCACGTTCCCGACTATCGTATGCGTGCCAACTTCGGTTTCCTCCACATAATCGCGCCAGTGGTAACTCGTGAACTCGTACCTCCCGCCCTCCTCCAGCACCATGGTCCTGCTCGGAATTTCCTCGCCGTCTCTGCCCTTCTCAACGGTCTCCCACGAGCCGCGGGTGAACTTGAACTCGATCTTGGCTCCTTTCTTGAATTCCAGCGTTATCTCCCACTTCCCGTCGCGCTTCCGGAGTCTGTGGTTTTCGTTAGGATTGAATAGGTGCAGTTACTTTTTTCTTCTGAAGGCCTCGTCCTTTAGGGTGGGGATGCAGTAATCGAAAGACCAGCCTGAAGGCAGGAAAGCAAAACTATTTTAAAGCCTAAAAAACATTACCATACTTTAGAATGAAGCGGTCAATAACGGTAAAACTACAACCCTCAAAAACCCAAGAGAAACATTCAAATCCGAAATAGGCTCGGCAACGGTTCAACAAATCTGCAGGAAGAACGCCGAAAGCTGGAGAAGCTTCTTCTCACTCTTAAGGAACACGCGGAACGGAGAACCCCCCAACTGGCTCAAACCCAAACCACCAAACTACATCAAGGGAGAAGGCTTAATAGTCCTCAGAAAACGACC